>JBIJAD010000116.1:0-10420 GCA_044345955.1 Lysobacteraceae bacterium | reverse complement strand
GGACAAGATCCGGAAGGTCCTGAAGATCGCCAAGGAACCGATCTCGATGGAAACGCCGATCGGCGACGACGAGGACAGCCACCTCGGCGACTTCATCGAGGACACCAACGTCGAGTCCCCGATCGAGAACACCACCAACATCAACCTGCAGGAAACCGTGCGCGAAGTCCTCGCCGGCCTCACCCCGCGGGAAGCGAAGGTGCTGCGCATGCGCTTCGGCATCGACATGAACACGGATCACACGCTGGAAGAAGTCGGCAAACAGTTCGACGTCACCCGCGAACGCATCCGCCAGATCGAAGCCAAGGCCCTGCGCAAGCTGCGCCACCCGAGCCGGTCGGAGCAGTTGCGGTCGTTCCTCGACATCGATTGACCGTCGCAGCCCCGCCGCGATTGCGACACCCGAAGCCCGCCGTCAGGCGGGCTTCGCGTTTCCGCTGCCCCGCACTTGCGGGAGGCCCGGAAGAACCGACGCTTTTTTCCGGGAGGCCCGGCAGGGCCGACACCCCGCATCCGCGCCATCAGCCTCCACCGCAACCCTCGCCACCGTCGTCCCGATGCGGGCTGGGACCCAGCTTTTCGCCACGCTTTGCTAACATCCCGCGTGGACGGGCCTATAGCTCAATGGTCAGAGCAGGGGACTCATAATCCCTTGGTTCCAGGTTCGAGTCCTGGTGGGCCCACCACATAGACCTCCCGCGCACCCGAGTCGTCCAGAAGCGCACGGAGAACTCCGGGACGGGGTTTTTCGTTCATGACCGTCCGAAGGCGTTGTCTCGCGTCGCCGGGCGCGTGGTCAGCCGCAGCGCAACGCCCGCATCGGATCGCTGCGCGCGATCCGCAGCGCGGGGATCAGACTCGCTGCCAGGCCAGCGCTCGCGAGCACCAGTGCGACCACGATCATGACGATCGGATCGATCGCCTTCGCGTCGATCAGGAAACCGGAGAGCGCGCGGGAAAACGCCAACGCCGCGGCCAGGCCCACGGCCAGACCGAGGCCGATCTGGAATGCGCCGTCCTTCAGGATCAGCATCACCAGATGCGCCGGTTTGGCGCCCAGCGCGACACGCACGCCGTACTCGTGGCTGCGTGCCGCGACCGTCACCGCAAGGATCGCGTACAACCCGACCGCCGCCAGCAGCAATGCCAGTGCCGCGAACGCGCCGACCAGCACCAACTGCAATCTGCTGCGGGAGAAGGTTTCCTCGACGATCGCACGCATCGTGCGGATATCGGCGATGGGCTGATCAGGCGATGCCTCCACGACCGCCCGCCGCAGCCGGGGTTCGATCGCGGCGACGCCATCGGCGGTTCGTACGGCATAGCCCAGCGCCGAGAATTCGCGCACCTTCATCCATACCCGATCCGGCAACTGCGCGAGCGGCACATAAAGCGTGGGCACCCCCGTTTCGCCCGGCCCCTGATAACGCACGTCGTCGACGATGCCGACGATCCGCATCGGCGGATGATCGCGTTCATCGCCCGGCCTGCCGATGCGCACAGTCTTGCCGAGGGCGTCTCCTCCGAAATGGAGTTCGGCGAAACTTCGGCTGACGATGCATACCGGCTCCGCGCCGGCGGAATCTCCCGCGGCGAAGGATCGGCCCGCGTGCAGCGCGATATCGAACAACTCGAAGTAACCCGTATCGACCACTCTGAACTGTGGTTGCGTGCTCACGCCGGTCTCGAGCGTAACCGGCAGATTGAGTTGCGAACCGGCCGGCAGATTGCTGCCGAGCGTGGCCATGCGCACGCCGGGAATGCCGCGAATGCGTGCGAGAACGTCTTCGGACTGTCTGCGGACCGCCGCGATGTCCGGGTAAACGGAACGCACCGGCGAGAGCGAAAAGGTGACGATGCCCGCGCTTTCGAAGCCCAACGGCATGCTGGAAAGCCGATGCAGATCGCGCACGAACAATCCGCCGGTCATCAGCAGCAGGGCGGCGAGCGCGACCTGCGCGCAGACCAGGGCCCTGCCCAGCCAGCCGACGCGTCGGCTCAGGCCGGAGCGACCGCCGCCGGTCAGCTCCAGCGGCAGATCGATCCGTCCGCTGCGCCATACGCCGACCAGTGTCGCGATCAGCGCCGTGCCCAGACCGACGGTCAGCGCGAACACCAGCACGACGGGTTCGAGTGTCGTACTCGCCGCCTGCATCGATTCGTGCGGCGCGACCGCGCGAAGCAGGCCCAGACTCAGCGCGGCCAGCACCACACCCGATGCGCCGCCCGCTACGCCGATGGCCAACGCTTCACCCAAGGCGGGAATCGCCAGACGCAGCGGAGAGGCGCCGAGCGCGGTACGCACCGCGTTTTCGTGACTGCGCACGACCGCCCTGAGCATCACGAGGTTGGTCAGGTTGATCGCGGCGATCGCCAGCACACAACACGCCGCCGCGAAAAACAGCCAGAGCGTGCGGCTGGTTTCTCCGCGATAGAGTGTGTCCAGCGGCCGCGCCGAATATCGAAGACCTGCGAGATAATCGAATTTCTCCGGCGAAATCCGCGCCCGCAGCCGATCGAGCAGACGCTGCGCGCGACGCTGTGTTTCCGCACTGTTCGAATCGGGATCCGCTCCCGCGGCGAAGCGGGCAACGATGTGCTGGTTGCCGTCGAGGTCGGTGCTGTCCTGCGGCAGACGCATCGGCACGATCAGGTCGAAAGGTTCCGGCCAGGAAAAGTCTTCCGGCAGCACACCGATCGCACGATACTCGCGACCTTCGATCCGGAACACCCGCTGCAGCGCATCCGGCGAGCCGCCGAATTCCCGCTGCCAGAAACGATGATGGAGCACGGCGACGCGTGGGCCATCGGCGCGATCCTCTTCGGCATCGATATTGCGCCCGAGCGCCATGCGCACGCCGAGGGTCTGCAGAAAGCGCCGGTCCGCCGACATCACTCGGCACACGGTGGGCAAATCCCCGACGGACGCGCCGAACTTGCGTGTGAATGCGGTGACGATGCCTGCCGACTCCAACCCGGGCATGCCCTCCAGTGCCCGATAGAGCGCGGGTGAGCCGATATGGCCGCCGCCTTCGAGCTCCGCCCCGATCGTGACCAGACGCTCCGGCTCGGGCATGGGCAGGGGGCGCAGCAGATTCTGATGCAGCAGCGTGAACACCGCCGAGGTCGCCGAGATCCCCAACGCGAGGGTGAGCGCGGCGAGCGCAAGATAACGCGGCCGGCGCAACAGACCGCGGATCGACTGCAGGATTTCGTGGAAGAACACGATCGGCGACATTGCGCGGGCTCCCGTTTCAGCCGGTCGCCGCGTCAACGACGCGACTCCCGTTGGACATGCCGCCGTGCAGGCGGCCATCGCGCAGCCGGATCGTTCTGTCGGCGCGCGCCGAAAATGCGGGATCGTGGGTCACCATGCAGAGGGTGGAGCCGCTGCGATGCAGCGCTTCCAGCAGTTCCATGACCGAAGCGCCGCTGTCGCTGTCGAGGTTGCCGGTGGGCTCATCGGCCAGCAGCAGCGAAGGTTCGCCGACCAGGGCGCGCGCGACCGCGACGCGCTGCTGCTGGCCGCCGGAAAGCTGCGCCGGATAGTGGCGGAGCCGATGGGTCATGCCGACCCGTTCGAGCGCCGCGCGTGCGCGCTCGCGCGACGCGCCGTGCGCGACGCCGGCGCGATAGGTCAGGGGCAGCGCGACGTTCTCTTCCACGGTCAGATCGGAAATCAGGTTGAAGGACTGGAAAATGAAGCCGATCTCGCGGTTGCGGATCTCCGCGCGCTGCGCGCGGTTCAATGTGGCGGTGTCCTGGCCCTTCAGCCGATACTCTCCCGCGCTGGCGGTGTCCAGCAGACCCAGGATCGACAGCAGCGTCGACTTGCCGCAGCCCGACGGGCCGGTGATGGCGACGAACTCGCCGCTGCGGATCGACAGCGCGATGCCCGCGAGCGCATGGGTATCGACCTCTCCGGCATCGAAGATCTTGCCGATGCCGGCCATGAAGACCAGCGGGACGTCCTGTGCTGAAGACTCGTCTGCCATCGTGAGCGTTCCTCTCGCTGGTGGTTTCGCCTGTCCTGGTCGCGCCTTCATTCATTCGAGGACGACGCGCGCGTGACGCGCAGCGCTGCCGACGTCGGAAAGCACCACGCGCTCCCCCTGCCTCAGCCCGCTCAGCACCTGGATGCGGTCTTCCGATGCGGCGCCGTAGACCACCCGTACCCGTTCCGCCGTGTTCGGTTCGCGCAGCACGAACAACTCGCCGCTGCCGTGCGCGGTCGCCGACGGCGGGCGCGGGATGCTCAACGTGTCCTTCAGGCGGTTCACCACGATCCGCCCGTCGACCGACAAGTCCGGGCGCGCTTCCGCCGGCAGCGCGCCGGGCAGGGCGACATCGATCGCGACCCGGCCCTCCTTCACGGCCGGATCGATGCGCTCGATCCGACCCGCGACGCGCGCGCTGCGCAGATCCACCTGGACCGCCAGACCGAGCTCCAGATCCTTGGCCTGCAGTTCCGGCACGTACAGCCGGGCGATGAGCGCCCGTTGATCGGCGACCCTGGCGAGACTGGCGCCCACCGCGACGCGCCGACCCGGTTCGGCGTCCAGTTGCTGCAGCACGCCGGCGATTCCGGCGCGAACCTGCAGCGATTCCCATTCCCGCTCGGCCACGGCCAACGCACTGGCGGACTGGTTGCGGTCTGCGCGGATCGCCTGCAGTTGCAGCGCATGGTTGCGTCGCATCTCGGTCAGCCGACGCTCCTCCACGGCCACCGAGGCGCCCTGCTTCTCCATTTCTATTTCGCTCTGGCGCAATTCCATCTTCGAGACCGCACCGGCGGCTTCGGCGCGCGCCTGTGCTTCAGCCCGCGCACGGCTCAATCGGTATTCGGACCGCGTTCGCGCCAGAGCCGCGTCCTGTTCGGCAAGCGCAAGCTCGAGCGCCGAGGCCTGGACCGCGGCCTCCGCCTCGGCGCCGACGTGCGCGGCGCGCGCGCGTTCGAGGCTGGCGCGCGCTGCGGGATTGTTCAGGCGCACGATCACCGTGTCGGACTGCACCCGCGCGCCGGGCAACACCAGCACTTCCTGCACCGTCGCGTCCACTTCCGCAGTCACCCAATGGATGCGTTTGGGGATCAGCACCCCGGTGGCGCGTATCTCGTGGGTCATGTCTCCGCGGATGGCGGTACCGATCCACAGGCCTTCGCGATCGAGGGTGGGCTGCGGATCGCCCAAGGCGATCATCGTCACGGCCAGACCGGTCGTGGCCGCGACCGCGAGCAGCGCGGCAACGATGCGCTTTCTCCGCGCTCTGGTGCGTGTTGCTGCGGGTTTCGGAATGTCCATGTTCGACTCCATGATCGGCTCACCCCGTTCCGGCGGACATGCGGGAGGCGGGGGCGATGCCTGTGGCACGCGGCTCCGGCGGACCGATGTCGCGTCGCGACCGCCGCCGCGGACCGCTCGTGTCATTTCGACGCATCGGCGGTCTCCTCGCAGGCTTCCGCCCGATCCTCCTCGACACGCAGGCCGAGTTCGGCGGCGCGCAGGGTTTCGCCGGCGATCAGTTCGGCGTAGGTGGGTTGCGCCTTGATCCTGCCCTGGTCGATCACCAGGATGCGATCGGCATTGCGCACGGTCGCCAGGCGGTGCGCCACGATCAATGTCGTGCGCTTGTGCTTCAGGCGCTCGATCGCTTCCTGGATCGCGCCTTCGGAAGCCCCGTCGATCGAGGACGTGGCCTCGTCGAGCAGCAGGATCGGCGCGTTCTTGAGCAGCGCACGCGCGATCGAGATGCGCTGGCGCTGGCCGCCGCTGAGCTGTACGCCGCGCTCGCCGACCGTGGTCTCGTATCCCTGCGGCAGCGCGAGAATGAACTCGTGCGCATTGGCGGCGCGTGCGGCCGACTCGATTTCGGCGTCGGTCGCGTCGAGTCTGCCGTAGCGGATGTTCTCGCGCACGCTGCAACCGAAGAGGTACACGTCCTGCGGCACGACCGCGACCGCTTCCCGGAGCGAAGCCAGCGTGTAGTCCCGGATATCACGACCGTTGATGGTGATCGCGCCCTCGACAGGATCGTAGAAGCGCGACACCAGCTTGAACAGGGTGGATTTGCCCGCTCCGCTCGGGCCGACGAGCGCGACCGTCTCCCCGGGCGCGACCGCGAAGTCGATGCCGTCGACCACCGGCGAGCCCGGCCGATAGGAGAACCTCACCCCTTCGAAGCGCAGATCGGCCGGCGCCGGCTGCAACACGCCGGCGTCCGGGCGATCCGCCACCCGGGGCGCGGTGTCCAGTATCTCGAAGACGCGCCTGGACGCCGCCACCGCCTGCACGAAGGAAGAGTGATTCTGCGCCAGCGAAGCGATGCTTCCGGTGGTGCTCTGCGAATACAACAGGAACGCCACCAGCGTGCCCGCGCTCAGCGATCCGTCGATCACCTGCAGGCCGCCGAACCAGAAGATCGCGATCGTCGAACTTGAGGTGATCAGCGACAGCAGCGCGTTGAACAGCGCCTCGGTTTTCCTCGCGCCGGTGACGACGACGATGAATTGCATCAACCGGTCCCGATAGCGCGCCGCCTCGTGCGCATCGCGCGCGAATCCCTTGATCACTTCCATTCCGGAGAGGGACTCCTGCGCGATCACCGACGACTTCGCCATCTCGTCCTGCATCTGGAGCGAGTACCGCCTGAACGCTTCCCTGAACATCCGGGACAGGACGGTCGTCATCGGCGCCACCATCAGCACCATCAGCCCGAGCTTCCAGTTCATGTACAGCATGACGCTCGCCGCGCCGATCAGTTGCAGCGAATTGACGATCACCGAGATGGACAGCGAAGCGGCAAGATTGCGGATCGCGTTCACGTCCGTGTTCAGCCTGGACATCAGATCGCCGACGCGCTGCTGGTGATGGAACTGGATATCCAGCGCATGCAGATGCCGAAAGAGTTGATAGCGCAACTCGACGATGATGCGGTCGCTGATCAACTGGATCATCAACTGTCCGAAATAACTGAACAACGAGCGCAGCACGAATATTCCGAAAAGCACGGCGGTGACGAGGTGCATCGCACTCACGTCGCCGCCGGCGAGCATGCTGTCGAACAGATGGCGGATGCCCAGGGGCAGGGTCAACTGGATGCCGGTGGAGGCCAATACCAGCAGCAGGCACAGCCCGATCCGGCCCAGGTAGGGCCGAATCATCCCTGCCAGCCTGCGCAGGTGCCGTCGCTGCTCGATGCGTGTGGCGTCGACCGTCATCGTCCGTCCATCCGTCGCTTCAGGTGCCGCCGGCTGCGCGCAGCGGCTGCTCGCTGCCGGGAGGCCTGTCTTCCAGCGCCCAGCCCGGTATCAGGTGATCGAGCATGAAGGACGCGCCGCACCGTGTGCGATAGCGATGCATCATCAGCGCGATGCCCGCACCGCCGGTACCGAAGTCGCAACTGAGCCTGCTGATCGATTCGCCGGGGAATGCCAAACCCCCGGGCCGTTTCACCGGGAACAGCATGCAGCCCGAGAGCAGTTTGCGCGCGCTCTCCAGGCCTTCGCTTTCCCATCGCGGGAACCGCGCCATATCCAAGTACATTTCGCAGATGCCCGCGGTTCCGAAGAAATAACCGGGGAAGATGGTGTATTTGTGGTCGGCGTCGAGGTGGATCTCCTCCATCAGATTGGCGTATCTGCGCTGTCCGGTGACCTGAAGGAATCTGAGCACGCAGCGACCGATGCCGGAGCTGCCCCAGCGCCAGTAGGGCGTATAGCTCGGGGTGCGGTCGCGCGAGACCCAGTACATGCCGCCGTGCGGATTGTCGACGGCCTGGCCGATGGTCCACTCGATCGCTTCCGTCGCCACCGACAGATATTCCTCTTCCCCCGTGGCAAGGTGCATGTACAGCAGGAACAGGCCGATCCCGGCCGCGCCGTGGGCGTAACCCGGGGCGACGCCCTCCGGCGTCCGCCAGAAACAGCGCCGTCCGCTGTTGCCGGAAGGACCGATGCTCTTCGGGGCCATTTCGCGGGTCTCCATGACATGCGCCGCCGCGAGTCTGGCCCCGTCGAGGAAGGATTCGTCCGCGGTCTCCGCGAAGAAGCGCAGTTGCGCCATGCCCCAGCCGGCGGCGCCGCTGAAGATGTCCGGCGAACGCCAGAGCAGGCGGTGACCTTCGGTCATGCGGATCACCTCCAGCGCCTTCTCGCGCAGCCCCATTTCGAGCAACGCCCACGCGATGCCGGACATGCCGATGTACAGCCCGGTGGGCAGCACCGCCGGATCGATGCGCTGCGAAAGAATCCAGCGCATCGTCCGCTCATCCACCCGACCGCGGATCCTGTGCATCGCATAGGCGATTCCGCATGCGCCGTGCGCGATGCTCAGCGAATTGGTTTCGAACACGAGCGGATCGGACGGCCACAGTCGATCCGTGCGTTCGTAATCGGCGACGCTGTCGATGTAGGAGAGCGTGCTCTCGATCGTCTGCTCCAGATCCAGCGCGTCCAGTTCGCTGCTGGTGACGCGCGGCGGCCGCGGCGCGTGCGGCTCGGCGAGGATCTGGATGATCCGATCCGGTCCGGGACGCTTCGCCGGGTCGGGATCGAGCAGTTCGCGGATCAGTGCGGAGATCGGCCTCGGCAGGTCGAAGTCGCGCTCGCAGGCCAGCAGATAGGGCTCATGGGCATCGCGATTGATCTGCATCAGCGAGTTCATCGGGAACAAACCGGCCATCATCAGGCTGCCGACGGCGAAGTAATCGTCCTGGCGCGTCGCGCCGCCGCGTTCGATCGCTTCCTCGGGCGAAAAACCGGGCGTGAACAGGTGCGTCGGCAGGTCAACGCCCTCTTCGTAGCCCCCCTCGAAATCGATCAGCTTCATTCCGAGAAATTCTTCCTCGGTCTCGAACACGATCACATTCGCCATCGAAAGGTCGCTGAAGACGATGTGGCGGTCGTGGATGATGCGGATCATCTCCGCCAGCCGGGTGAACATCTCGGCATAGCGCCGGTAGAACGTCTCGCTGTCGCTCGGGGTCGGTCGCGTCTTCAGCAGCAGGTTCATGCGCAGCATCGAGGTACGCAGCGTGATCCCTCCATCCAGATACTCCTCGACCAGATAGGAGTGCTCCCAGTCGCGGAAAAAGTCGTACGGGACGGGTGCGATCCCGGTATCCGCCAGAACACCGAGCAGCCGATACTCCTTCTTGAGGAGCTGCGCAGCGTCCAGACCACGGATCGACACGTTGGTGTAGGGTCTCGCCTCCTTGATCACGACCTGCCTCGAAGTCTCACGATCGGTCGCCAGATAGACGCCGCCGGAGTTGCTGACCGCCAGCATCTTGTCGATCTTGTAGCGACCATTCTTGAGGGTTCCCGGTTCGGCGCCGTCCTCCGTTGCCTTCGATGCGTCCAGGAACGGATCCTCGATCCCGGGCGGCAGGTGGAAGTAGGCGGAGCGTTCGTCGTCGACGTACTCGCCGTTGGCGTCCTGGATCACGTGCACCGCACGCCCGGAAACGTCGAGGCGCTTGTTCGGCAGCAGCCCGCCGTAGCGGTAGTGCACGATCTGGCTGTCCCGGTAACGGCGATCGGAAAGGATATATGGTCCCCAGTAGCCGATCGTCTCCTGATGCAGCTTTTCCAGGAGTTCTCCGCATTGCGCGGTGTCGTGTGGGTAGACGGTGATGAACTTTCCGGCCGCGCCGCGATGCCAGCGCTTGCCGTTGACCGTCATCAACATATTCTTGTCGACGATGAACTTGAAGGACACCCCCATTTCGAACAGCACTCTGGCGACGGTGATGAGGATGCCCGGCGCATGCGCCGGGGTCGCCGAGAGATGGATTTTCCAACCCTGATCGGGAATGGCGTCGCGCGGCGCCGAACAGTAGCACCACGAATCCCGCGGCATCAGCGTCCAATCCGCCGGCATGATCCGCTGCAACGGCTCGCAGAAATCCTTCAAGTTCGGCCGATAGCGGGTCAGCGGTTCGTAGAATTCGCGATCGGCGAACAGGTACGCGGTTTTGTCGTCGATGATCAGTTCTGGCATGGTCTTCGGCCTCGTCCGTGAGTCTGTGGAAGCGGGCGACCGCGCGGTCGCGGCGGAGAAACCCGGGGAAGCCCCGGGTTTCTCGGTTTGCGCCGATCAGATGCTGATGATGATCGGACAGACTTGGCAACTGCTGTTGCTCGAGGTCGAACAGTCGCAGTGGCGGTTGCTGCTGGTGCTGATTTCTGCCGATTCCATGAAATCGTCCATGGATTCGTCGAGCTTCTGCAGGTCCAGAATACGGTTCATCTTTGAGTCTCCTTGATTGGTCGTTACACCACGTTGTAGACGCATCGCTGCGTCTTCCTGATGCCAGCCGGCGCCGTCCTGGCGCATGCGAGCGATGTCGACGCAGCGCGCGGCGTCGACGGAAGCGCGCCCGACGGCGAGAACGCCGGACGCCATGCCGGCATCCTTGGCCG
>JBIJAD010000204.1:0-7011 GCA_044345955.1 Lysobacteraceae bacterium | reverse complement strand
TCTCTTCTTGGATGCAGGGGGGCGGCCTGGAATCGCGTGCGTCGACCGCGCGCGATCGACATGACGGGATACGTCGAAGTGTCCGCGCGCGCACTGGCCGCGGTGGCCACAAGCCGAGTCGAATAGGCGGTTCATCGGAATCCGCTCTCCTTGCTGCGACCGCACCTTCGGGTGCGGGGCATCTTCCATTGCCTTCGCTGCGGGTTCGCCCTGTTTTCTTGCGATACGCCAAATCGATTTACACAGAATCGATTTACACAAATCGATATACGCGGACCGACTCGGCTAGCTATATCACCGCGACTTGACGCCGTCAACCGCGATGCAGGCCGTCCATGCGCATCGATGCGCATCGCATTTCGGAATCCTTCAGGACAATGGCTGTCGATTGCCGATGACGACGAAGACGAAGACGAACAGGCACGATCGCAAACGATCGTTCATCCGATCGATAGATCACGACTATCGAAAAGACGATTGCGTCTGATGCCATGGATGCCGCAGCAGAGAGGCGCCATCGCTCTTCAGCCGGATACCATTCTTCTCCTCGCTACCGGAATTCGACGCGACAGCGTCGCACGGACTCCACCGCACGGCGCATTCGCGCAGCGCGCGCGCCTTGCGATCCGCAACGATTTTGCTGCAATCCGATGACGATGGCCTGCATCCCGTGTTTTCGTCGTTGCACGAATAGCCAGCAACGATCCGTCGAAGAAACGACACGATATCCGGTTCGCCTGGTTTCGGGCATCGCGCCCAATCGCTGCAACACACATCAAAAGGAATCGACATGAAACCGCCGCCGCAGACGACCAATCCCCTTTCCATGCGAGCCGCTTTCACGCAGAAAGTCGACCGTGCCCGGACGTCGGCGTTGCGCCGATCGGACGCCCTGTTCAAGGCGATGGCGAGCGATTTCCTCCTGCGCGAGCAGTTCGTCACCGACCCCACCCAGGTTCTCTCCGACTATGCCCTCAGCGGGCGCGTGTCGGCCGAACAGGCCGATGTGAGCGATCAACTGGTATACGCCATCATGTCCTCGCCGGAACTGCTGGGCTGGCTGCGGACGTATTCCTCCCGGGCGAAGTCCGTGCCTTCCAGGGAACAGCTCGTGCGCGACGTGTTGAAGGCCGCGGTCGACGTGAATGCGCACGCTGTCGTGATCGCGCTCGCGCGTGCTTCGCACCAGCGGCAGGACGTCGTCGGCGAGGGCTCGGCATTCATGTCCCTGCTCGATCTGATCATCTACGGTCCGGGAGGCATCTTCGCGCATACCGAAATGTCCACTGGTCACACCACGGGCACCGAAATGTCGACCGGTCATGTGTTCGTGACCGAAATGTCCACCGGCCACACCACAGGCACCGAAATGTCGACCGGCCATGTGTTCGTGACCGAAATGTCCACCGGCCACACCACGGGCACCGAAATGTCGACCGGTCACGTGTTCGTGACCGAAATGTCCACCGGCCATACCACGGGCACCGAAATGTCGACCGGTCATATCTTCTCGACCGAAATGTCCACCGGCCACGGCACCGGAACCGAGATGTCGACCGGCCACACCACCGGCACCGAGAAGAGCACGGGCCATCATCTGGGAAGCGACATCTTCAGGCCGGGGTATCAGCGCGTCGCCCTGGCGGCATTGGTCGACTATTCGACCCAACTCCGCCGCGCGGGCGCGCTCGATCGACTGTTCGCCGACTGAGCGGCCGCCATGAACGCGATGTCGGCGGATCTGTCGAGACAGGACCTCCTCGGTCAGGCCGATCGTCTGGCCGCGACGGCACAGGCGTTGGCCCGGCGTGGGCAATGGCGTGAGGCCGAATCCTCCCTGCGCCAGGCCTACGCCCTGACGCCGGCGCATTCGCCCGTGCGCCGTCATCTGGCATCGCTGCTGGTTCGACTCGACCGGATGAACGAAGCGATGCCGCTGCTGCAGGCCGAGTCGGCCGTCGCAGGCGGCCCCGAATGGATCGACGAACAGATCGCGGCATGGATGGCCGACGCCGATCTGAGCGCGGCAGGACGGCTGGCAGATGCCCATGCCAGGCTGCGTTGGGGCAGTGATCGTCACGGGCCGGGAGCGGATCTGGACCCGCCTGCGGAAGTGCCCAACCTGCTGGTGTCGGCAGCGAAGCTGGAACACGACGCCTCGCAGCTTCGTTACCTGATCGACCTGGGCAGATTGCCGGCGGGCATGCGCGCGACCGCGGACGCGTACGAGCGGATCGCGGCGCGACTGGTTTCGCAGGGCATCACCGGCCAGACGCGACTGGACGAGGCGGACCGCCTGCAGATCGGCGACCGCTACAACCGACTGTTGCATGTGCGCGCGACTCCGCGCATGCAGCGGGCCCTGTCCTCGACCTGGAGCCCGTCCGCGGTCGAACGCGCCTATCTGCAGCGCGAGCCGGGTGTCGTCGTCATCGACGACTTCCTTGCGCCTGAAGCGCTGTCGGAACTGCGCGCTTTCTGCCTCGAATCGACGGTGTGGTTCGCGAATCGCTATGCGCACGGCCGCCTCGGCGCCTTTTTCCGCGACGGTTTCAACTGCCCTCTGCTTCTGCAGATCGCTGAGGATTTGCGTACGGCGCTGCCCCACGTGATCGGGGAGCGATACCCGTTGCGTCAGTTGTGGGGGTTCAAGAACTGCGCCTACCTGCCCCCGGATGCCAATACCCATGCCGACTTCGCCGCGGTCAACGTCAATTTCTGGATCACGCCGGAACAGTCGAACCTGGACCAGACCTGCGGTGGAATGACGGTGTACGAAGTCGACGCCCCCCTGGAGTGGGACTTCCACACCTACAACGGCAGCCAGGATCTGATCCACGACTATCTGCGGCGCCGGAACGCCAGGAAGATCCGTATCCCGTACAAGGCCAACCGCGCGATCATCTTCAACTCCGACCTCTTCCATGGGACGGAGGAGGTCAAATTCGGTTCCGCCTTTGCCGATCGCCGGATCAACGTGACGATGCTCTACGGGCAGCGCGAAAGCGATGTCCACCACGCGCCGAAGACCGCCACCGCCGAGATCGCCGGCGTTCCGGGCTGGCGCTCCGCGGCGTTTTCGCGGAGGCGCGGATGATCGGGCCGGGAAGCGCATTCGGACAGGACCGCTGGGTACTCGACGTACTCGGCGAGCAGCGCGGCGGGTTCTTCATCGATTCCGGGGCCTCGGACGGCGTGCGCGGCAGCAATACGCTCGTGCTCGAACGCGATTACGGATGGACCGGCATCTGCGTCGAACCGAATCCTCGTTTCTTCGCCCGGCTGACCGCCGCGCGCCGATGCCACTGCATCAACGCATGTCTCTACGATCGCGACGGCGATGTCGAATTCGTCGACGCCGAGGTCCTGGGCGGCATCATCGACGATTATCCGCCGTCGCTGGTGAAACAGGCGCAGGCCAGCTACGGGATCGAGGTCGACACCGCGGGGCGTCCGCGCACCGTCGTGCGCCCTGCCCGCAGCATCCTCGGCGTTCTGGAAGAATGCGACGCGCCGCGGGTCATCGATTACTGGAGCCTCGACACCGAAGGGTCCGAGCTGTCGATCCTGCGCGCGTTTCCGTTCGATCGTTATGACGTCCGCACGATCACGGTCGAACACAACTGGCTTCCCGCACGCGAGCAGATTCATGCGTTCCTCACCGCGCTGGGCTATCTGCGGGTGCGCGAACTGGCGGTCGACGACTGTTACGTGCGCGGGGTGCATCCGCACATCCCCGCCTGGCGCAGCGCCGCCCTTCGCCGGCGGTCGGGCTGATGCGCGTCGTCCGTCTCGGTCACGCGGGCCTGGTGGTCATGGGCGGGAGGACCCGCTGTCTGATCGATCCGGTGTTTTTCGACCCGTTCGAAGCCGGGATCAACCGCTTCGAGCCGCCGGTGGAGATCGATGGCGACGCGGTCGCCACCGCCTGCGATTTCGTGGTGCTGTCGCACGAGCACATGGATCATTTCTGCGTGCGCAGTCTGCGCCGCATCCCCCGGGATCGCCCGGTGTTCCATCCGCGCGGCGCCACGTTGATCGAGCATGCGCTGGATGCGCTCGGATTCATCGACCGTCGTCCCGTCGTACCAGGGCAGCGTATCGACTGCGGAGATCTCGCGCTCGTTTTCACGCCGAGCGAGGTTTCCTTTCCGGAAGTCGGAATCCTGATCGGCGCGGACGGGCGCTGGCTGTGGAACTGCGTCGACACCGAGATCGGCGAACAGGCCCTGGCGCTGGTCGCGAGCGTCGTCGAGCGTCTGGATCTGATGCTCGCGAATTTCCAGACGCTCGCGGAAGAGGAGCTGGCATGCGACGGACTGGGCAGCGGGTTCCCGCACGAGCGATACGCGCGAAGGCTGCACACGGTGATCGCACTGCGGCCGCGATTCGTGGTTCCGGCCGCGTGCGGTTATTCCTATGCCCATGCGCCCTGGCTCGACACGCGCGGCTTTCCGATCGGCGAGGACGAGTTCCTGCGCGATGCGGCGGTTGTCGCTCCCGAGACGGTCGGGGTGAAGTTGTCGCACGGCATGACGATCGAAGTCGCCACCGGTGCGGTCGCGGCGGAAGCCTGCGGCTGGACACGCCCGCGACCGGCCACGATCGCGTCCGACTGGCGTCCCGATCGCGGCATCCCGCCGCTGTCCGACGACGACCCGTACGGCCATGGCAGCGATGCGCTGATCCGCGACGTCCATGCATTGCTCGACGGACCGTTTCTCGAAGGCATCGCGAGCGGACGACTGAGCGAATGGCGTCGACGTCTGGCGGCGGCGGATGTCGTCTGGCGGCTCGAGGTGGTCGCGCCCGACAGCCGATGCATGATGCGCTGGCTCGACTTCAGCGCTCCCATGCGCTGGTCGGACGCGGAGCCCGGGCCGCCGAAGCTGATCACCGCGATCGCCGCTTCCACGCTGGTCGGCCTCGCGCGCGGCGAGGCCACGCCCTATCGCGCCTTGTTCACCCGCAGGGTGGTCGTGAAATTGTACGCAGCGACGCCGTGGGGCGTGCAGATGATCGGTTCGCTCGCCGACGAGCCGGTCGGCAAGGTGCTGTTCCCGGGGGCGAATCGCCGCTTCGTCGATGCCGAGCTGCAGCGGAGCTTCGACGAGGGCGATCCGGGACTGCCGCGGTTCCGGTCGCTGCGACGCGGCGCGGTGCACGCCTGAATCGCATCCCCGCCCTATCCCAGCAACCGCCCGCGCTTCTCCGCCAGATCGATCGTCGCTTCCATGCCCGAACGGAAATCGAGGCCGTCGTGTTCGATGCCGTCGCTGAACAGGATGCCGCCGTCGGGCATCAGCGAGCGGATGCGCAGCGGCGCATCGGGCGTGATCTCGCCGAACACCAGTTCCGCCTGACTCCAGCGGCTGGGGAACGGTTCGCGCACGCTGAACACCAACTGGCGCGCATCCCAGGCGAAGCCGCGTTCGCGCAGCTCGCGCACGTGTTTCGCCGAGCGGCCGCCGGCGACTGCGGTGGCGCCGGTGAGCACGCTGCGCAACCAGCCGGTGGAGCCGAGGCCGGTGGAGACGATCACGCCGCTGGAGGACTGCCGTTCGTGGCGCTCGCCGAGCTGCAGTTCGTAGCGTGCGGAGACATGGCCGCGCATGCCGATGAAGAAGTCGTTGACCGCGAGCAGTTGCTGGCCATCGGTCAGGCGCGCGCGCGCCATCGCGATCTCGCGCACCGGGCGCTTGCCGCGCCACACGTCGCGGAGCACCGCGGGCAGGTCGGCAGGCAGAAACGGCAGCAGCACACCGTCGAAGCGCTCGGGGTCGGGATTGACCGCGACCACCTGCTGCGCGTCGAGATACTTGAGGGTATTGGCGACCAGCCCGTCCTGACCGAGCACGACCACCGTGCAGTCCGGCGGAAACAGGAAGTTCGGCAGGAAGCCGCGATCCAGCGGCTGCAGCCGACCGTGCGCGCGCAGGGTGCGTTCGACCGCGGCGATCGCGGCGCGATAGGTCGCGTCCTCGCGCAGGAAGTCGCCGAAATCCATGCCCAGGTGTTCGGCCTGGAAGCGCGCCTGTTCGACCGTGTTGTAGCGCGCGACCATCTCCTGCAGCCGCGTGCGCCGGGTCACCAGGACGATCTTGCGGTCCTGGTCGGCCATCGCGCTCACTTGGCCTTGCCGGCCATCTGCCGCAGCAGGTCGGGCGAGAAGTTGAACTCGCCGATCTTCACCGCGTTGTCGGCGATGTTCTGCAGACCCAGCGCCATCAGCGTTTCCGGGCTGGCCTGGCCGAACATCATCGCCTGCAGCGCGCGCGGGTCCATGTCCTTGAGCGATTCGACCAGCACCCGCATCGCGTAGGCGCGCATGTCGGCTTCGAGCTTGCGGTTGTCGGCCTGCAGCCGCACCAGCTCGGCGTTCTGTTCTTCCAGACGCACGTTGCCGGCGATCTCCTGCGCCTGCATCTGCTGGCGTTTTTCGAGGATCACCCGCTGCGATTCGACTTCGGTCTCGCGCACCTGCCGGCGTTTCTGCTCGACCACCAGCTCGCTCTGCAGCTCGCTTTCCTTGATCGTCTGTTCCTGCGCGATCGCGGCGTTGCGACGGGCATAGGTGGCGTCGTCGGCCTGCTTGAGGATCTCCTCGCGCACCGGCGCTTCCAGCGCGCGCGCGGTCTCGGGGGTGGGCCGCGCCGCGAGCAGCGACAGATCGACGATCTCGATGCCGAGCGCGGCCAGCGCCGGCGCCGACGACAGCCCGTCGCGCGCGGTTTTCGACAAGCTCTCGGTCCCGTGCAGCACCGCGCGCAGATCGGCGTCCTGCAGCAGCGCGCGGAACTGGGCCTTGACCGCATTGAGCACGCGCATCGGCAGGCGCTCCGGGTCTTCCGAGGCGTAGGCGCCGTTGGGCAGCAGCGCGAAGTTCTGTTGCCCGGCGAGGGTTTTCGGATCGGCGATGCGATACGCGACCTGACCCTGCAGCGTCACCGCCTGGAAGTCGCGGGTGGTCTCCTCGAACATGAAGGGCAGATCCACCGCGGTCAGCGGCAC
>JBIJAD010000312.1:0-4887 GCA_044345955.1 Lysobacteraceae bacterium | reverse complement strand
TGCGGCCTGCGGCCTTACGCGGACCACCTGCTACACGATGAAATCAGATGGTCGCATCTCATTTCTCGAAGCGTGCGCCGGGCGATGAATTCCTTGCATCGCTTGATAGCGCATAAATGCATTCAAAAAAAGGTGCCACTTCATTCCAAGAACGGTTTGCTCGATATGCCCTCAATAAATGTCTGCCGATGTCAATGACGTCGGGCTCTTCTTGCAGGTGCTCTTCCAGCGCACCGCGGGAATCTGCTGAAGCATGAAGATCGTGGTTCTGATTGTTATATGCATGAAACTCCCTGATCAATCCAGGAGCTTCACCATTATTTCCGGCAATCGAACAGAACCTCGAAGGCATGGGCGCTTCGCGTTCGACGTGACCTTCAGCAAAACTGTCCTGAAGCATATGCAGAATACTGCCGAATGCAACGTCTTTGATATAAGGGCGAAGACCCGGGCTTCCCAGCGTGTACAATTCCTGGACTTGCCATCCACTTTTCCAGAAGTTTTGCTCGATCGCCGGGATTTTGATGCTATTCATCCGAGTGTCCAGGACGTACTCTCCAGACATGATCCTCCAGTTGAATTCCGCCCAACCCAGGATCATCTTCCGAGTTTCCTCCGGGCTGACGTCATTCCTGGAGGCCATCGCATGCAGGAATTGCAAGTCGCCAAAATGCGTCCTGTACAGCATCGCGGAGTCCGAACTTGCGTCAAAAATCTTACCATTCGCAGCGCGCTCATTGGCATCACTGAAAAGTTGATACCAACAGTAAGGCTGCGTCTGGAACCGAATCGTCTGCTCGACCTTGCAGCGAGTGCCGCGGCCCTCGCGACTACGGATTCGGAAAGGCGGATCGTCGTTCCATCGGACTCCGGCCAGAACGGCCGGAGGAGCACGCAAAATGTTCTCGCCATCGCAGACCACGCCATCGCAACCGAAAATCCTGTCCGTCAGCTCTTCGTGAACCGGCTCACCAAAAGCACTCAATCCCACTTGCGCAGCAAACATTTCCAGGTCGGAAACCCAGGTTCCACGGACGCCGCTAAGTTTTCGCTCTTCGGCTGTGCCTTCAGGCGACAGCTTGTGAGCATGCGCGAATGGGATCACAAAAGCAGAAGCCACCAAAATGACAAGGGATCTTTGCTTCATCTCGCGAAAGTCATTGCGATACATTTGTCTCTCCTGACAGATTTGGAACTCTGCATCACGCTACAACGCAGCTCACGCGCCCCGGGCAAACGCGACACGCGCACTCGGAAAAATCATCGTATCGGTCATTGAACCTCTGGCACCCCCGCACCGAAGAAGATCTGTTCATTCAAGAACAAGAGACTCACTTCGCACCCCCTCACCTCCCACCCCTAACCGGCTGTTCCTGCTCCTGCCTCTGCAACTGCTCCTGCGCCGGCTGCGCCACCGCCCTTTCCCGATTCATCGCCTCCACCTGCTGCAGGCTCTCCCGCGCCGGGGTGTTGGCGACGTCGGCCATGCGCACGTTGGCGTGGTAGTTGGGTTCGCGGTCGGGGCCGTTGGGGAAGTAGGCGGCGAACAGGCGGTCGCCGTAGACGCCGATCATCTGCGGTTGTTCGACCAGACCTTCGCGCCGTTTGTATTCGGCGAGGCCGGCGGCGGCGATGTTTTCGCGCTGTTCCTGCGAGAACTGGCCGGGGTTCTGGTTGACCGCGGCCAGCATGCGGTCGTAGACGGCACGGTCCTGCGGGCCGAGGCGGTCGATGCCGAGGGCGCCCTGGTCGCGGGTGCCGGTGTTGTCCGCCGGCGCGTCCTGCGGGCGCGGGTCGGCGGCGCCGCGGGCGCGCGCGTCCTGCAGGCTCAGACCGAGATCGCCGCGGACGTAGTTCTCGACCTGCATCGATTCGCCGGCGCGGTTGGTGATGTTGAGCGTGCGGCCGTCGAGGCGGTAGGTGTGTTCGCCGTCTTCGCTGCGCCAGGTGTTGGCCGGGTCGCCCTCGGCGCGCACGCCGCCGGTCAGCGCGCGCCCGCCCCAGCGCAGTTCGCCGCGACCGTCGTTGTCCATCACGATGTCGCCGTTGCCGACGACGTAGGTGTCGCGGCCGACGCCGCCTTCCATGCGGTCGCGCCCGGCGCCACCGATCAGGATGTCGTCGCCGCGATGCGCGCGCAGGGTGTCGTTGCCGCCCTCGCCGATCAACAGGTCGTTGCTGTCGATCTCGCGCGGGTTGCGGCCCGCGGTCATGCGGCGGGAATCGAGGGTGCCGGCGTGGTCGGGGTTGGGGTCGCCGACGGGGTTGTTGCGCAGATCGGCGCGCAGGCCCTGCGGATCCGGCAACGTGCGACCGGGATCGAGATGGATCGCGGTCGTCGGGAAATCCTCGTTGCGCAGACGATCGGCCAGGTCGGGATTCTGTTCGCGCAGATCGGCGAGCAGTCGCTCGCGCGCGGGCTCGAGCGCGGCGGCGATGGTCGGGGCCTGCCCGTACTCGCGCACCAGATCCGGCCAGTTGGCATTGGCCTGGGCCACGGCGTTCTGGCCGGCGCGGGTACCGTCGAAATCGACACCCCAGCCGCGTTCGGTCTCCTGGATCTGCGCGCGGTGCAACTGGAACATGCGATAGACGCTGCGCGCTTCTTCGGAGGTCACATTCTGCGGGTCGTCGTACAGACCGAACGCCTGCGCCTCCATGTTGCGCCGGGCGCGCACGCCGAGTTCGCTGTCGGTGCCGATGACGCCGGTCCCGGTGCTGTTGTAGCGCAATTGATACCAGGCTTCGGCGCGATCGCCGTCGGCGATCGCCTCGGAGAAGCCGCGCATGTGCGTATTCACGCGATCGGGGCCGCGGTTGTAGGTGATCGAGACCACCGCCGCGCGTTCGTCCGAGCTCGGCAGACCCATGCGATCGGCGGGACCGGTGTAGCGATCCAGACTGACGTTTTCCAGCAGGCTGCGCGCTTCTTCGCGGGTGATCCGGATCGGCAGCGCCAGGCCGAGCGCGGTTTTCTGGTTGTTCGGCGCGGCGTCGACGGCGGCGAGCAGACGGCGCTCCTCCGGAGAGAGCTGCACGCCGGCCTGATCGAACAATTCGACGTTGTTGTTGCGGTTGAAGGTGTAACCGAAGCCGATGGTCGCCATCCTGTCGCGCGCGTCGTAGGGGCGGTCGCTGAACCCCTCGAAATTCTGGATCATCACGCTGGCGCGACGGCGGTATTCTTCCTCGGTGCGTTCCTGGTAATCGATCGGCATGTGATGCTCCCGTGGGTGCGTCGCAAATGCGGAGGTGTGTCGAGTCGGTCAGCCCGCCCAGTCGGGCCATGCGCAGCCTGCTTCGCGCAGCGCGTGCAGGCGTTGCTGCGCCGCAGGCGAGTCGTCATGTTGCAGGGTGAGCGTGTCGGGCAGGATCGGCGGTTCGTCGTCGCTGCCTGCGGCGACCATCCCGATACGGGTCCACGCCAGTCCCGCTCCGCGGCGCTGCACGCGCGCCATGTACAGCGCACCGTTGCGGCCGCTTCTGATCACGAGCACCGCATCGCCGTCCCGGCCGCTGCCGAGCACACTGCCCGGGTCGCCCTCGTCCAGCCGCGCAGCGCCCGGGGTGGCGACGAAATGCTCGCCGCACAGGCCTTCATCGGTCCGGATCAGATGAAGCACGAACGTACCGCATTCCATCCCGGGATCGGGCCGGTCGCAGAGTCTCGCCGTCCAGGCGCCGACCGGGCCCGCAGCCTCGTCGCGCCCGGTGTTCGCATCGGATGCGGGAGAGGAAGCGCAGCCGGCGACGGCGAGACCTGCCACCAGCCCGGCCACGGCCATCAGGGCACGAAACGCTGGGGTCGGCATGCACAAGCTCCCTCTCGCGGGTTCGACCGGGCCACGCTATGCCCGGGCCGGGGCAGGGTCAAGACGGCGCGGGCGCCACCTGTCGGTTGAGACAGGGTAAAACCGGGGTCAGAGTGGACTTTCCCCACACGCCGACGCGGCATTGCCCGACAGACCGCCTACGCGCCGCATCGCAGCATGTCGCCTCCCCTCCCCGAGCGCCCATGCATGCCTCGCCCGACCAGAATCGATCTCCCCGGGATCGCACAGCACGTCATCCAGCGCGGCAACGACCGCCAACCGTGCTTCTTCGCCGACGCCGATTACCTGCGTTATCGCGCCGATCTTCGCGACATCGCGCTGCGCGAAGGCTGCGAGGTGCACGCCTACGTGCTGATGACCAATCACGTGCACCTGCTCGTCACCCCGGCGTCGAGAGGCGCGATCGGCCGGATGATGCAGTCGCTCGGGCGGCGGTTCGTCCGCGGCATCAACGAGCGCCATGGCCGCACCGGAACGCTCTGGGAAGGGCGCTACAAGGCGTGCCCGGTCGAAGCAGGCGACTACCCCATGCATTGCCATCGCTACATCGAGCTCAACCCGCTGCGCGCCGCGATGGTGGCCGATCCCGCGGACCATCCCTGGTCGAGCCATCGCTGCAACGCGCTGGGCGAGTACGACCCGCTGGTCTCGCACCACCGCTCGTATCTGTCGCTGTCGGAAGACCCGGGCGTACGCCGGGCGCGCTATCGGGCGTTCGCGATGGCGAACGTCGGAGCCGACGAACTGGACGCGATCCGCCGGCATGTGCAGCGACAGCATGCCTTCGGTACGAGCCGGTTCCGGGAGGCGATCGAGGCGCAGCTCGGGCGCTCGGCGGGGCCACGGAAGATCGGCAGGCCGAGGACATCGGGCGAGTCGGCGGAAAGGCTACTCTGACCCCGGTTTTCGGTATAGTGACGCCCGATCACAAAATCGCGGAGAAGTGTGATGGGCCTTGTGCAGGCAGTGGCGGGTGCGGTCGGCGGGATGCTCGCGGACCAGTGGAAAGACTTCTTCACGGTGCCGGGCGGTCTGCCTTCGACGGCGGCGCTGT
>JBIJAD010000311.1:0-4893 GCA_044345955.1 Lysobacteraceae bacterium | reverse complement strand
CGCGACCGGATCCTCGAACGCGTCAACGCCGACGGCATCGGCTGGCGTCTGCGCCTGCCCGACGGCGAACTGCGCGAATTCGACACCGCGGGCTTCCTGATCGCGGTGCGGCACCCCGACGCGCCGCAGCGGGATATCGTCATCACCCATGTCCGTAGCGCCGTGGCGACCGTCACCGATGCGCAGGGGCGCAGCCTGCGGTTCGAGTACGGCGCCAACCTGCTGCTGCGCCGCATCCATCTGCCCGACGGCACGGCGATCGCCTACGGTTACGACGGCAGGGGCAATCTGGTCGATGTCACCTATCCGGATGCCGCGGTCCGCCGCTATCACTACAACGAACCGGGTCTTGCCGGCGCTCCGGATCAGCGTCATCACCTCACCGGAATCACCGCCGAAGATGGCCGCCGTTTCGCCTCTTTCTCCTACGATGCGCGCGGCCGTACGATCGAGAGTCGGGTCCTCGGTGCGCCCAACGAGGTCACCACGGTCGCCTACCCGGACGAGTACAGCGCCACGGTGAGCAACGCCGATGGCGGCGTCGACCGCTACACTTTCGAACCCAGCCTCTATCGGCGCATTCTGTCCCGCAGCGACCACGGCGGGAGCGCCGGGTTGCAGTACGACGGCGAAGGACGGCTGTTCCGTTCCACCGACAAGCGCAGTACCGTCACCGAGTACGCTTATCAGGACGGCCTGCTGACCGCGACCACCGAGGCAGTCGGCACCGCCGAACAGCGCCGGCATGAGGTCGATCGCGATCCCTCGACCGGATTCGCGACCGAGCACCGCATCCGCGATCGCAGCGGCGCCCTTGTCGCACGTTCGAGCTGGACATACAACGCGCGCGGCCAGATCGTGGCGGAGACCGTATTCGACCCGGCCACAGGCGCGTCGCGCACCGAGACCACGGCCTACTGCGAGCAGGCAGACGTGGATGCCGGCCGTTGTCCGATCATCGGTCAGGTGAGGTCGATCGATGGCGCATTGCCCGGCGCGATCGATGTCAGCCGCTTCGAGTACCGCATGGCGGATGCGCCAGGCTGCGCTGTTTCCGCTGCGGCCTGTTCCTGGCGTCGCGGCGATCTCTGGAAGACGATCAATCCGCTCGGACACGTGGTCGAGGTGTTGGCTTCGGACCCGGCCGGGCGCGTGCTTTCGTTGCGCGACGAGAACGGCGTCGTCACCGATGTCGAATACGATGAACGCGGCCGGACCACCGCGCAGAAGGTGCGGGGCGGCGACGACAGCGTCGAGTTCGACGACCAGATCAGCCGGATCGAGTACGACCCAACCGGCACGGTGCGGCGCATGGTGCTTCCCGATGGAGTGCAGACGCGGTTCGAGTACGACGCTGCGCAGCGGCTGACGCGGATCATCGACGGCCTGGGCAACACGCTCGATTTCACCCTCAACCCGGCCGGCGAAGTGGTGGGCGAACACACCCGCGACGCCGCCGGCATGCTGTTGCGCACCTTGACCCGGACCTACGACACGCTCGGCCGATTGCAGGCGGTGCGCGACGCGGATTTCCGCAGCACGACCTTCGTCCATGAAGAGGGCGACCTGCTGCAGTTGGAGACCGACGCCCTCGGCCGCAAGACCCGGTACACCTACGACGCGCTCGGCCGGCTGCGCACGAGCCTGCAGGACGTGGAGGGCCTGGCGGCGCGCAGCGAACAGCATTACGACGCGCTGGACCGCATCGTGCGCGTCACCGATCCCAACGGTCTGCACACCGACACGACCTACAACGGTTTCGGCGAGATCACCGCGCTGACCAGTCCGGATACCGGCACCAGTACCGCGACCTACGAGGCTGCCGGTCGCTTGCTGACCCGCACCGATGCGCGCGGGATCACCGCGACCTATGCCTACGATGCGTTGGACCGGGTCATCGCGGTGGCGTATCCAGACGCCAGCCTCGACCATAGCTTCGCCTACGACACTGCGCCGGCCGCCTGTCCGGTCGGCGAACGCTTCCACATCGGGCGGCTCGCGCGGATGACCGACGCGAGCGGCGAGACCGCGTACTGCTACGACCGCTTCGGTCACCTCACCCGCAAGCTGCAGACCACCGCTGGCCGGACGTTCGCGGTGGGCTACGACTACACGCCGCGCGCGGGCGACGGCAACGGCGTGCTCCTGCGGCCGCGCCCGGCGGCCGGACACCTGATGGCGCTGACGTATCCCGACGGCGCCCAGGTCCGGATCGACCGCAACCCACTGCGCGAAACGGTGCGACTGACGGTGACGCTGGCGGACGGGCGGGTCCAGACCTTGCTGCAGGATGCGGTGTACTACCCGTTCGGTCCGGCGGCGCGCTGGACCTACGGCAACGGCCGTACCCTGGCGCGTTCGCTCAATCGCGATTACCTGCCCGGCTACGTCGAGGACACCCGGCCCGGCGGCCTGAGCGAAGGCTACTGGTTCGACGCGGTGGGGAATCTCGAATCGCTGCGTCGCGCCGATCAGACCGACCCGCCGAAACGCCGCTACGTCCACGACCGTCTCGACCGGCTGACCGAGGTGCGTGATGGCGCCACCGGCACGCTGCTTCAGGACTACGACTACGACAGCACCGGCAATCGCACCCAGAGCATCGGATCCGGCGTCATCGGCAGCTATGCGCATGCACCGGGCACCCATCGCCTGGTCAGCGCCGGCAGCGAAACCCGCAGTTACGACGCGGCCGGCAACACCACGCGGATCGAGACCGCCGTTGCCGGCGGACCGGGCGGTGGCGGCGGCGAGGACATGGATCCGGGCCCCGGCGAGCCGGGACACCCCGGTCCGGGCCTGCCGCCGGGCGACCCGCCGCCGGTCGCCGAGTCTTTCGGCTTCGAGGACGGATTCAGCTTCACCCAATCGCAGACATCGACCACCGGCGGTCCCTCGGCGCTGGTGCGCGAGTTCGTCTACGACGACACCGGCCGCATGCGCCAGGTGCTTCGCGACGGTGCGGTGGCGATGGACTATCGCTACAACGCCAAGGGCGAGCGCGTGCATCGCAGCGGCAGCGGCGAGACCGTGGTGACCGTCTACGACGAAGCCGGCCGTTGGCTGGGCGATTACACCGCGGCAGGACAACCGATCCAGCAGGCGATCTGGTTGGACGATCTGCCGGTCGGCCTGCTGGTGGGCGCCGGCAGCGCGCAGACGCTGTACTACCTGCAGCCCGACGCCCTGGGCAGCGCGCGGGTCGCGATCGACTCGGTGCGGGACGTGGCGGTGTGGCGCTGGGATCTGACCGGAGACGTTTTCGGCGCCAGCGCCCCGAACGAAGACCCGGACGGCGATGGCGTCCGGCTCACTCTGAACCTGCGCTTCCCGGGCCAGCAGTACGACGCCGCGACCGGTCTGCACTACAACTATTACCGCGACTACGACCCGACGGTGGGCCGTTACGTCCAGTCCGACCCGATCGGACTGCTGGGCGGGATGAGTACGTATGGCTACGCGAATCTGTCGCCCGGATCGTTCACGGACCCGTTGGGGCTGAAAGGCAAGGGGCTGGGCGGCCGGATCGGCCAAGCGCTGTTCAGCCCCATCTACCAGCGCCTCGGCGGCGGCGCCGCAGCCCGCGCGGCGAGCATGGCCGCCAAGGCCCGTTCCGAAGCCCGCCGCGCCGCCGACATGGCCAAGCGCATGCGGACGGTGCTGGGGCGTATATTCAAGGATCGATCGAAGAAGGGGGCGGGGCCGGCGGGGTGTGACTCTGTTGCCACAAGGAATCCCGGTGAAGCTGCGAGTCGTTATCAGTTTGAACGATTGAAAGCCGATTTAGCGCAACAGGAATTATTGGCCGCGACGCCTACTGGAAGTGCGTTGAAAGGCAGCGGGCCATTCTCTCCTCGCACTTTTGGACGCAATGTGGATATGAGTCACGCCAGCCCTACCTTTGCTAGGGAAACGGTCTCACAAGGCCGGCACTTTACGATCCGCGGAGGGGATGGGGTATATCGGAATCTGAGCCAAGTGCCGGGATCGATAAATGGACAACGAGGCATCTTCGAATTTATTGTCGGCCCAGAAGGATTGACTCATCAGAGATTCATTGCAAACGGAAGAATTACAGGCTTTCCTAATCAACCCGTACCTCTGCCATAATGAAAAGAAACGTTCCGCTTGCATTTATCATTCCTCGACATCAACTCGACGCCAGCGAGGTCTTGTTGGGCATTCAAGAAGAATGGCTGCTGCGAGAAGATGTCATCAATCATCTACAGTCCCTTGGGTTTGCAGAGTTCCATGAGGAATCGGAAGACGAGACGCATTTTTTTTCAAAACTAATCGAAAGATTGAAAGAAAATCTCCTGCTTTCGGAATCCGCAAAAGACGCGCGAATGACGTGGTTGCGAATTCTACTTGCTTGGATCTACGAGAATAGATTGGATTTTTCAGATCCTTTTGATTTGATTGAAGAGCTTTACGCAGACTTTGGATACCCCGATGAAATTCATCATCTAATCAGATTCAATGTCCCATATCCTGATAGCGGAGCACATGACAAAGAAAAGAGCATGCTCAGATTGACAGAGCTTTGGAGGGAGTATTGCGATCTTCATATGGGGCTTCCGAAATCCGGAACGCCTGAGGCTCTCGAACAAACTCTATAACCGCAGCCGAGGACAGTCAGCGAGAAGTCCAACTCGCTCGTCTTCGTCGTAGATGACCCATTATTCCTACAACGTCGGTCGTCCTGCTGGTCGGCGCCGGCAGCGGGCAGAAGCTCTATTACCTCCAGCCCGACGCCCTGGGCAGCGCGCGGGTCGCGATCGACCCGGTGCGGGACGTGGCGGTGTGGCGCTGGGATCTGACCGTAGACGTTTTCGGCGCCAGCGCCCCGCATGAAGACCCGGACGGCGATGGCGTCCGGCTCACTCTGAACCT
>JBIJAD010000324.1:0-4659 GCA_044345955.1 Lysobacteraceae bacterium | reverse complement strand
GGCAGCGACGCGGTCAGCGACTGGCCCCTGCTCAACGCGATGCTCAACGTCGCCGGCGGCGCGACCTGGGTCAGCCTGCACCACGGCGGCGGCGTCGGCATGGGCTTCAGCCAGCACAGCGGCGTGGTGATCGTCTGCGACGGCACGGCCGAAGCCGACAAACGCATCGCGCGGGTGCTGTGGAATGATCCGGGGACCGGCGTGATGCGGCATGCGGATGCGGGGTATGAGATCGCGAAAGCGTGTGCGAGAGAGCAGGGGTTGAAGCTGCCGATGCTGTGATGCTTTCGTAGGGTGGGGTAAGCGAAGCGCAACCCCACCTTGGATCCGACGAGGATACGGGTCGCAGCGAGGTCATGTCGGATAACGCGGATATTCGGGTGTTATCCGGCATCTTCGCTTTATTTCACTCTGGGAGATCCATCAAGCGAGCCCGTGGCGTTTTCGGTATCTGACTGATTTGATTGATCGCGCGAGCGTTGACGGACGGCTGGAGCGGGGGCAGACTTTGGGATATGCCGCTCTTTGGGGGCTAATCGTAGTTAGGCGCCAAGAACATGACCTGGAAGTTTGAATGCATCGAGGAATCGCCAGATCAGTGTTTCTGCACGGGCGTTCGTGACTCCGGACACACTGTGCGGACACATGGCGGTGAGAACGAGGTCGGGCGAGCTCTACAGCTCGCGTTCGAATTGGAAGTGGAGCTCGGGACAGATCCACGTGGTGCTTTGTTTCAAGTGGCGCGAGGTGCGAAGCCGAACTGGTTTTCACGCTATGACGATCATGCCTTCGGGTCTTGGCTCGTCGAATCGAACCGGCGCAATCGCATCGTGTATGACGGCAAGGACCATTGGCTCGCTATCTACTGTGGAAATGAAGAGGCCGTGTGGCAGGGTGCATTCAGCCATGCCAAGGACCTGGACGATGCAGTCTTTCAGCTCCTTGCAACAGCAAGCGCCTAACGACCGCGTCGAGTGCGCGCGCGTTGCGCGCCCGACTCGCAAAGGCGAAGCGCCTTTGCCCGCGGCTCACGCGGAGCGTTAGGTCTATGAGAAAGTTCATCGCTTGCCTATTGTGCTTCATTGCAACAGGTTGCCGAACTGCCACGCCGGACCAAGCCGTCCTTGCTGTGATGCTGCATGTTCCTCCCCATCCTGGGCTGGCGGTATGTCTCAATGTGTCGGACGCAGATCCTAGCGCTGCATTGGTTGGCGCATTACTTGAAAAAGGGAGAGCCGTCTTTCCGGCCAGCGATTGCTCCAAGAGCGGTTGAGCCGTTTTCACCTCTTCAGGAAAGAAGGCCTACTTTGAGAACTACGGTCCGTTCACTCGGACAGGGCCATGGAGTGCTGAATTGCGTGTGCATTCGTGCTCAAACCAGATGCGCAGTGATATTTGGCTGTACAAGTTGCAATTAGTAGATGGTCTATGGGTCGTTGAGAGCGAGCACCAAGTCTCAATGGCATAGGCCTAGAAATTCATTCAAGCCGACCCCGTGTCGTGGCATCGGCCATGTCTTCTGCGCTACGCTTGCACATGTCCGCCACTCCGCTGCGGGGCAGATCAACTCAGGCGGCAGTCCATAGAGTTCGCAACCATCATGAAGATAATCAAAACGTCCACATGCGTTGCTACTGATCAAGTCAATGAAGTGACAGCCTTCTTCGTCACGCACTTCGGTGCAAAGGTAACCTTTGACTGCGGTTGGTACGTGAATTTGGAGCTCGGGAACCCTGAAACAACGTTGCAGTTCATGTCGCCTCAGCCGGGCCAGACAGCCCTCAATCCCACGGGCCTTATGCTCAATTTTTCTGTGCAGGACGTCGACGCAGAGCATCAGGCCCTAGTGGCTAGTGGCATTCAGCCATGTATGCCTATTGAGGACCATCCTTGGGGCGACAGAGGCTTCGCCGTGCTTGCCCCAGGCGGCTTGATGGTCTATCTGTTCTCCGACCGCGAGCCCGACGAGGCGTTCAGGAAGTACTACGTTCAAAGGCCTCGATAGCGGCGCAGATGGGGGCACCCACTTTCGGGAGAAGGTCCATAAGTGAAATGGCTGCTCTTTGATCGGGCGTAGCATGCCTGTATCGCCTCCATGAGCACCGTGCATGGCTCCGTCCATCCCCTTCGGCAAGACCATGGAGTGTGCTTTATGCTCACCATAAAACAACTCGAATGACCTGCAGAGCTCGATAGGCGCCAAGCGTTGGACTGACCTATCTTCGTCATGCCGCCCCGGTACGTGCATACTGCAGGCACCGCAAGACCAGGAGCATGCGTCGCATGATCGATCCCCGCAGCCTGCGACTGTCCGATCTGCACGGCGCCCTGCGGCTGGGGGTCGATGCGACGACAGGTATGACCGATCTGGTCGAGGCGATGCACGCCGCGATCGCGCGCCCGCACCAGGGCATCCGCGGAAAGGCGCCGGCGCGCACCTCCGGCATCGCCGGGCTGGTCTACCGCAGCATTCGTGGCGTGACCGGGTGGACCGGTGCCGGGGTGGATGCACTGGTCGGCCGATGGGGCGCGGGCCACGAGCGCACCTCACCGGAGTGCGAAGCGGTGATCGCGGCGATCAATGGTGTGCTGGGCGATCATCTTGCGGCCACCGCCAATCCGCTGGCGATCCCGATGCGCCTGCATCATGCGGGCAGGCCGCTGATATTGCGCGCCGATGCTTTGTCGCAGGCCGTGCCGAAGACCGGCGCCAAACTGCTGGTGCTCGTGCATGGCCTGTGCATGAACGATCTGCAATGGACGCGCCGGGGTCATGATCACGGTGCGATGCTCGCCGATGCGCTGGGTTACACGCCGTTGTACCTGCACTACAACACCGGGCTCGGCATCGCCCGGAATGGCCGGGCGTTCGCCGAACTGCTGGAAACGCTGCACGCGCATTGGCCGGCGGCGATCGACGAGATCGCGATCATCGGTCACAGCATGGGTGGCTTGCTGGCGCGCAGCGCCTGCCAACATGCCGCGGAGGTCGATCATCGCTGGTTGGCATCGCTGCGCGATCTGGTCTGCCTGGGGTCGCCGCATCATGGCGCACCGCTGGAGCGGGGTGGCCGCTGGGTCGATCTGCTGCTGGGCGCGACCCCGTTCGCATCGCCGCTCGCGCGGGTCGGCCGAGTCCGCAGTGCCGGCATCACCGATCTGCGTCATGGTGCGACGCGCCCGCCGCGCAGCCGTCGCCGTATCGCGCCCTTGCCGCGCGGTGTGCGCTGCCACGCCATCGCTGCGACCACCGGCAGCCGACGCGGCGATCTCAAGGATCGCTGGATCGGCGATGGCCTGGTGCCGGTCGAAAGCGCGCTGGGCCATCATCGTGATCCCGACCGGGCCGTCGGATTCGCCCGGCAGCGGCAATGGATCGGTTACGGCATGCACCATCTGGATCTGCTCGATCATCCGGACGTCGCCGACCGGCTGCTGCGCTGGTTGACGCCGAGCGCGGTGCGGTAGGGGGCGTTGCCGGGAGACTGCCTGGGAGAGACTGCCCGGGGGAGATTGCACGGGACACCCACAATTCATCCGCCAAGCCATCGGAGCCATTCGATTCGCCTCGAATCGCTCCGATGCGTGTCTGGAAGCTTCAGCAGAAAACCGTTCGCCCATGCGCATTTCTCAGTTCCGGGCGATCACTTCAGTCTCTGGATATCCGTCCAACTTCACCGCCAGACGGATCCCTTTCAAACACCGCTGTTCGAGTCGTTCGGAGATCGACTGTCTTCGCAATCCTGAAAACAAGGAATCGTTGCAATGAGTACGGACAAGTACGACAAATCGTATGCCGGAAGGTTCTATGAGGAGGATATGCGCCATCTCATGGACGACTACTTCCGGGTCGAAATCAACAGCAAGGAACACGTCCCCCTGAGCGATCTCGGCAGGCGGCCGGTCATCTTCATCGCCAATCATTCCGCGATGGGGATGAGTTGGGACAATATCGTCTTCGATGCGGTGATGTATCGACTGCTCAAGGAGTATCACGAATCGAGCGAGAAGGCGCTCGATTGCAAGCCGCGCAGATTGATCGACCCCTTGCTGATCGGCGGCAAGCAGAGTCTCAACTTGTTCTCCATCAGGCACTGGTGGGAGAAGATCGGTTGTCTCCCGGCGACACTGAAGAACTATGCATACCTTCTGGAGAGGAACATACCGGTCTTTGTCTCTCCCGAGGGCACGAATGCGAGCAGCAAGAGCTTCACGAAGCGATACCGGCTCCAGCCTTTTTCCACATCGTTCATCCTGATGGCGATGAAGTACGATGCGGAGGTCGTTCCCGTCACCATCACGAACGCGGAATACACCCGGCCTTTCAATTTCAGAATCGATGTCCTGCATCAGTTCGTGAGGCGATACTTGGTGATGCCCTTGTTCCCCATCGGGCCGGCCGTCACGCAGATTCTTTTTTCCGGCCACCTACTTGACCCCGTACCCCGTGAAGCTGATCTACGAGTTCCAGAAACCCATGCGCTTCCAGGGGGATGCGGCGACGATGACGCGCGATGAGCTCAAGCGGATGGCCGAGCAGTTCCGCCAGCATTTTCAAACGGTGGTGGATGACAGTGTGCGCAAATACCACCGGCCTTACGACCTCATCGGCTTCCTGAAACGATTCATCAAGTCGCCGAACCGCAGGCTGATGATCCC
>JBIJAD010000173.1:0-8083 GCA_044345955.1 Lysobacteraceae bacterium | reverse complement strand
AGGCGGGATTCGAACCAGCGGAACATGGGGGAGGGTCGGTCGTGGGCAAGGCGCATCGCGCACGGGGCGCACAGGGTAGCACCGCGCCGTCGGGCACATGCGCCTGCGGCGACCCTGCCATCGGTCATGCCCGTGATCCTGCGGCGGACGGCGCATGGCGCGGCATACTGGCGTCGGGTCCCGACAGCACCGCTCGGTCCTTGATGATCGCCTTCCACGATTGCCTTTCGGAATCCCGTTCCAGAACCGCCTTCCAGAACCGCCTTCCAGAACCGCCATCCCAGGAGCGAGATCCGTCATGAGCGTTCGATCGAAGACTTCCGCAGCGGTCGCGTTCGCCTTCGTCTGCGTACTCGCCGCCGCGATGGCGGCGCCGGCGGCGGCGCGCAAACCCGGGGCGTCCGATGCGAAGATCGCCGCCCGTATCGATGCGTTTCTCGCGCCGTTGTTCGACGCCTCCGCGCCGGGCGCGACCGTCATCGTCACCCGCGACGGCGAACCGATCTTCCGCAAGGCCTACGGCATGGCCGATGTCGAGGCGGGCCGGGCGATGCGGCCTGACGACGCGATGCGTCTGGCGTCGGTCACCAAACAGTTCACCGCGGCCGCGATCATGCTGCTGGCCGAAGACGGCAAGCTGCGCCTCGACGAGGACTTCACCGTCTACCTGCCCGATTATCCCAAGCCGGCGCAGACGATCACGGTCGATCAGTTGCTGACTCACACCTCGGGCATTCCCGGCTACACCGAGCTGCCCGGATTCGGCATCGCGATCGGCATGGACGTGACCCCGGTGCAGATGATCGAACGCTTCAACCGGCTGCCGCTGCAGTTCGCGCCCGGTACCCGGATGCGCTACAACAACTCGGCGTATTTCCTGCTCGGCGCGATCATCGAGCGGGTGTCCGGCAAGCCCTATGCCGATTTCATGGCCGAACGCGTGTTCGAGCCGCTGGGCATGCGCGATACCGCCTACGAAGGGCACGAACGCCACGGCAAGACCCGGGTGCAGGGGTATCGGCAGGTCGAGCGCGAGGGCCGGCCCGCCTTCGCGCCAGCGCTGCCGATCAGCATGACCCAGCCGTATTCGGCGGGCGCGCTGGTCTCGACCGTCGACGACCTCGCGCGCTGGGACGCCGCGATCGGATCCGGCCGGATGCTGAAGCCGGAGAGCTGGCGCCTGCTGCAGACGGCGATCCCGGTGCCGACCGGCAACGCCGGCCGGGTCGCGCGCGGCTGGTTCGTCTCGGAACTGCAGGGTCGGGAGATCGTCCACCACAACGGCGGCATTCCGGGCTTCAACACCGATGTCCTGCGCGTGCCTTCGGAGCGGTTGTACACGGCCGTGTTGATGAATGCCGAGTCGGGTCGGCCGCCCGCGACCGCGCTGAATCGGCACATCGCCGCGATCGCCATGGGCGCGCCGCTCGGCTTCAATCCCGGCGACAAGCCGTTCTATCTTCGCGGTTCGATGAACGCCTGGGGCACGTCGACGCCGATGCAGCGGCTCGATGCGGATACCTATCGCGCGGAGATCGCGCTGGAGCGCGGCGAGCACGCCTTCAAGATCGGCTCGGAAGATTGGGGCACGGTCGATTTCGGCGCCGGCGGCGAAGCGGGTACGACGCTCGGTGCCCGCGTGCCACTGGCGATGGTCGGCGGCAATCTGAAGTTCACTGCCGCCGAAGCCGGCACCTATCGATTCACCCTGGAAGTCGCGAACCCGCTGCTGCCGACGCTGCGCATCGAGCGTTGAGCGCGATGCGCAGACGCCGTGCCGGCATGGTGGTATTGCGGGCGCTCAGACGGTCATCGTCCTGCGCGGTTCCTGATCGGGCGGTGCGATCGCCTGCACGCGCGATTCCTCGGCCATGTTCGCGGCGACCTGCACCGGCGTGGCGCGCGCCTCGTTCTCGCTGAGCCGGGCGTGGACCGGGCCCTGGGCGTCGTTGCGGCCGTCGAACACGAACAGGGTGCGATCCGGCTGGCCGTTGGCGCCTTCGATGCGGTTGCCGATCTCGATGTTGGTGACGCCGGCGAGATTGGCGCGGGTCGCGGCGGCGTAGACATTGGCGGCCATGGTGTCGTCGCGCAGGCCCCTGGCGTCCATCGCCGCAACCACCTGGCCGTACATCGGGTCCTGGCGCATGCGCTCGACCGCGGGATCGGCAGCGGCCAGCATCGTGTCCGGACGCGCGGGCCCGGTATTGTTCTGGCTGACCGTGTCCGGCGACACCACGCCCGGCGTGCCCAGATTCGGACCGATCACATCGTTCGGCGCCAACCCGTGCTGACCGCGGACGACGCGATCGCTCCATTCCAGATTGCCGTTGCGGTCGATCACCACCAGCTTGCCCTGGTTGAGCGACTGTTCGACCAGATTGGCCAGTTGCTCGGGCGTGGCGTTGGGGTTGGCAGCGCCGATCGAGCGACCGACCTGGTTGTTGTACAGATCCATCGCCTCGCGGTTGGCGGTGTTGCCGGGGATGCCCTCGTGCGCGGTGGCGAAGGCGGCGGTCCAGTTCTCGCCGTACTTCTGCGTCATCAACGCATTCCAGTAGGCGTGGCGGAACGCGTCGCGATGGCCGTCGTTGCCCTGCCATTCGCCCGCGCGGCCGGCAGGGATGTTGCCGGGCACCGGGTTGTTCGGGAAGCGCTCGATCGCCTCGGAACCGGCGAGCCTGGCGAGATCGCGGAATTCGCTCAGCCCGGCCAGGCCGCGATGGAAGGTCAGCTCGTCGAGCAGCTTGCCTTCGGTGCGGGTCATGCGCACCGAATCGGTGAACGGGATGTCGATCGCGCCGAACGCGCGCGGGCGGTAGTCGATCATCTGATCGTTCGCGACCTGGTAGTCGGTGCGGATCTTGCCGAGATCGGGCCGTGACATGAGGGGCTCCTTGTTCGTGAAAGGCTTGCCTACGGGATCGGGCGCGAAGTCAGCGGCGGCCCATGCGGTGGGATTCGAGCTTGCCGTCGCGGTAACGGATTTCGTAGTACTCCTCGTCGACGCCGTAGCCGGCGAGGCCGAGTTCGTAAGTGTCGGTGCCGGCGTCGGTGTCGCTGTAGTCGGGTTCGCCGAGCAGGCCGACGACCTCGTCGCGGCTCATCCCGGCATGGAGGACTTTCTCCAGCGCCGGGACCATCGGCCCGCGGCGGTTCTCCTGGGTGGCGACGCCACGCTGCGATTTCCAGGCATCCGAGTCGAATTGGGAAGAATGTTCCATTGCGCAGGCCGAAAGAGAGAGGGTGATGGCGAGGGCGAGAGCGCACGCCGGCTTGTGCAGGCGGTGCAGGCACAGCCGCGGGCGGGAGGTCTGCCGCAGCGATGCCGGGTCGGGTGTTGGCCCCTGGTGGCCCGAGGGCGGAGGGGGCACGGACGGTTCCATATCCATAGTCCACGAAAGAAGGCGGGGGACGCGGCCGAACCTAGCACAGTCATGCGACCGTCGGCTGAATCGGATCATCGGATGGGGACACCCACTTTCTGATGACTTTGACTGGGACACCCAGGAAGAAGTGGCCGGTAGACCCCGGCATATCGACAGCCCCCGTCCTGCGGTGGTATCCCGGCACCAGCCCTTCCCGGCCATGCCGCACGACCGCGCCGAATCGTTTGTTGCGCTGCAGCAGGCCCCGGGGGCGCCGCACAGCGTAGGATGGCCCCGCCCCGGCCGCGCCGGCGGCAGGGAAGCGGACGGGGCAGGGGGCCTCGCGCTGACACGGGACGGACACATCGCGCCGGGACACTCGCGCATCGTCCATCCGCCCCGGAGTCGAGATGAAAACCGCCGCCCAGCAATCCGATCTGAAACCCGACGCGAAATCCCGCGCCGTTCTCCGTCCCTTGCTCGCGCTCGTCCTGCTGTGCCTGCTCGGATTCGCCGCGCAGGCCTCGGCGCAGTCGTATCTGCGCGTGGTCTCCTGGAACATGCTGCACGCCGGCTGGAGCGGTCAGCAGAACTGGAATGCCTACGCCGGCCAGATCTGGAACCAGTTCGGCAACGCCTCCAATTCGCCCAACGGCGTGGACCTGGTGTTCGCGCAGGAGGTGATGTACGCCGATTCCGCGGCCAGCATCGCCTCGGCGCTCAACGCGGTCAGTGGTTTCACCTGGGATTACAGGGTGACCGACGCGATCGGGCGCAGCAGCTACAAGGAGCGTTACGCGGTCTTCTTCCGCACCGATCGCGTGCAACTGCTGTCGTCCACGGTCTGGACCGATACCGGCGACCTGTTCGAGCGCGAACCGCAGATCGTGCGCGTGCGCCACATCCAGACCGGCGCCGATTACACCTTCATCAATTGGCATACGGTCTTCGGCACCACCAGCCAGCGCCAGGCCGAGATCCAGCAGATCGCCAACGTGTTCCAGTCGGTGCAGAACAGCAGCGGCAGCGATCAGGACGTGATCCTGGTCGGCGACCACAACCGCGATGCGACTTCGCCGTGGTGGACGACGCTCACCGGCGTGTCGCCGACGGTGAGCTGGCGGGTCAACGAGCTGACCTCGATCAACACCAGTTGCGCCTACGCCAACCGCTACGATCACTTCTGGTTGCAGGCCGGCTACGTGAGCGAGTATTCGAGTTCCGGTCGCGACTACATCGCCGACATGTGCGCGTTCCGCAACGGCGTGTCCGACCACGCGCCGGTGTGGATCTCGTTCTACTCCACCGCCGACACCGACTGAGTCGTCGATGCGTGCCGGACGTTTCGCGCCGGCGCTTGCGGCGGTCGCGCTGCTGGCGATCGTCGCGCTGCTGTGGTTCGGCCTGTCGACGCGGCGCGGCGCGGACGACAGCGCCGCAGTCGTTGCGGTCGCAGCGCCGGAACCGGGCGCGATCGAAGCCGACGCTGCGCTGCGCGATCTGCGTATCCGTCTGCTGTCCGATGCCGGGGTGTCCGCGGCATCGGATTCGGTGCGGATCGGTCTGGCGATGCTGTCGCCCGAGGAGCTGGCCGCGCATCGCGCGTGGCTGCGCGATGGCGCGCGCGGCGCGGGCGCTGCCGATCCTGCATCGCTCGCCGCGGTGGTGCGCTGGGTCGAGGCGCCGGCCCAGCGCGCGTCCGACGGCGCGGTGATCGTCGGGCCGCTGGATCTGCCGGTGGCCGATCGCTACGTGCTGCAGGCGCGGGGCGAAGACGGACTGCGCTTCTACGAGGCCGCGTTCGCGCGCGACGCCGTGCCGGCCGAACTGCGGCCGCGGGTCGCGGCGGGATTGCGCGTGCGTGCGCCGCGCGGCGTCGCGGCGGGTCTGCTGTTGCGCCGGACCGAGGCGGGCGTGCAGACCGATGCCGCCTGGCAGTCGCTGTTGCGCCGCGAGGTGCCGCAGGTGCTCGCCGCCTACGACGAACGTCCGCTGCCGGTGACGGCGGAGACCACGATCGCGCCGCTGCCGCCGGGCCCGGTCGAAGTCGTGGCCCTGGTCGGCGGCATCGAGATCGAACGCCGCACGCTGCAGTTGTCGCCGGGGCGTTATCTGGCGCTGGATCTGGATACGGAAGCGGCGCGACTGGGCGCCGCGTTGTCGAGCACGCTGGACTTGCGTCTGGTCGAACGCGGCAGCGGCGCGGCGGTGCGCGAGGTCGAGGTGATCCACGCGTCCGCCCTCGGCGAGCGCCGCTTGCGTCCGGATGCGGGCGGCACGGTCCGGATCGCGGACATCGATCCGCTCGAACCGCTGTCGCTGCAGTTGTTGTTCGCATCGCCGCGCGCATCTTCGTTCCTGATCGAAGCGCTGCCGAAATGGCCGGAACGCCTGCCGGTCGAAATCGATCTGCGCGATGCGCCGCGGCGCGGCGGGCGCATCGCGAAGACTTTGGAGCTGCAGCCGCTGCGCTGGCTCATCGTCGATACCCCGGGCATGCAGGTGCCGCAGCGACCGCGGATCGGCGAGCCGTTTCCGGTGTTCTTGCTGCAGCGACGCGAAGGCGGCCGCTGGCGCGATGCGCAGGCCGATCATTTCAGGCCGCAGCCCGGTGGCGTCGCGGTGTCCCTGGATCGACCCGGCACGGTGCGCGTGATCGCGCTCGTGGCGCCGTGGCGGCAGGCGACGAGCGCCGCGGTCGAGATCGCAGAGAGCGATACGCGCATCCGTACCCGGCTCGCGCCCGTCTCCGGGCGTCGCGCGGTCGTGCGGTTGGAGACCGGCGGCCGCCCGCTCGCGCGCAGCCCGGTGCAGGTCGTCTCCCCGCTGCGCGGCGTCCCGCCGCTGCGCATGCTCACCGATGCCGACGGCCGACTGACGTTCGACGATGCCAACGTGCCCGGACTGTGGCTGGAAGCGTCCGGCCACGAACAGGTCGAGGTGCGGCTGGATCGGGCTGCAGCCCGCGATGAGATCATCGTCGCGTTGCGGTCGGCGAGCGGTTGATCCGCGGCTGATCCGTGGTTCACTCCATCTCGCGATGGAACACCGACACGTCGCGCCAGCCGCGATCGCGCGCGTGCTGGGCCATCGTCTCGGCCAGATACACCGAGCGATGCTTGCCGCCGGTGCAGCCGAAGGCGACGGTGATGTAACTGCGGGTGTCGGCCTGGATACGCGGCAGCCAGGTGTCGAGAAAGGACGAGACCTGGGCGACGTACTCGCCGACCTCGGTCTGCGCGTCCAGATAATCGCGGACCTCGCGATCGCGGCCCGACAGCGGGCGCAGATGCGCGTCCCAGTGCGGATTGGGCAGGCAGCGCGCGTCGAACACGAAATCGGCGTCGGCGGGCACGCCGCGGCGGTACGCGAAGGATTCGAACAGCAGCGACACCGGCCGATCGGCGCTGAGATCGAGTTCGGCGATCACCCGCCGTCGCATCTGGTGCACGTTGGTGTCGCTGGTGTCGATGATGATGTCGGCCATCGCGCGCAGCGGTTCGAGCAGACGCCGCTCCTGCGCCAATGCCTCGGTCAACGTCAGCCCGAGATGGCTGAGCGGATGGCGGCGACGGCTTTCGGCGTAGCGCTTGAGCAGGACGTCGTCGCGGGCGTCGAAGAACACCAGGGTCGGGCGCATGCCCAGGTCGCCGGCGCGCGCCAGCAGCAAGGGCAATCCCGAGAGATCGGTGTTGCGGTTGCGCACGTCGATGCCCACCGCCAGTCGCGGCGGCAGTTCGCTCTTGCTGACGGCGCTGCGCACGAACTCCGGCAGCATGTCCGCCGGCAGATTGTCGACGCAGTAGAAATCCAGGTCCTCGAACGTGTGCAGCGCGATCGATTTGCCGCTGCCGGACATGCCGCTGACGATGATGAGGCGCGGGCTCGGTGGCGGTCGCACGCGGTCGGGGCTCATGTCGATGCCCTCGTCGGGCCTGTCATTCGGCGCGCTCCAGGAAGTGCGAATGCCGGGCCATGAAGGCCGCGGCCGGGTCCACGCCCTTGATCCTGAGGATGTGCGCGCGCGCCGCAGCCTCGGTCATCACCGCGAGGTTGCGGCCGGGCATCACCGGCAGCGTGATCATCGGCACGTCCAGATCGAGCAGTCGGCGGGAGCCGAGATCGCCGATCAGCCGGTTCATGCCGCTGGCCTGCGGTTCGAGATGCGGACGGGTGAGATGCACGATCAGGCGGAGGTACTTGTTGCGCTTGACCGCGGTGTCGCCGAACATCTCGCGCACGTTGAGGATGCCCAGGCCGCGCAGCTCCAGCAGGTCCTGCAGCAGTTCCGGGCATGCGCCGTCGAGTACGTCCGGCGCGATCTGGGTGAATTCCGGCGCGTCGTCGGCGACCAGGCGGTGGCCGCGGGTCAGCAGCTCCAGCGCCAGTTCGCTTTTGCCGGCGCCGGATTCGCCGGTGATGAGCACGCCGATCGAATAGATCTCCATGAACACGCCGTGCACGGTGATCCGCGGCGCGAGTTTGCGTGCGAGGTGGTACTGCAGGTGGTTGAACAGCTCGTGCCCGCGGCGCGGCGAACACCACAGGGGGGTGTCGGATTCCTCGGCGGCGGCGCGCAGGTCCTCGGGGCAGGGCTGGCTCTTGCTGATGACCATCGCCAGCGGCCGGAACTGGATGATCTTCTCGATCGTTTCCCAGCGTTGGCGCGCGTCGAGCGCGTCCAGCCAGGACAGCTCCTCGGTACCGAGGATCTG
>JBIJAD010000310.1:0-4927 GCA_044345955.1 Lysobacteraceae bacterium | reverse complement strand
TGCGAATCGCCTTGTCGATGTCTGCGAAGCGCGGGTCGACGCGCTGCGCCTGCAGCGGCGACACGGACAGGCACGCCAACATCGCGACGAAGAGGGTCGCGACCGCCCGGGCGGACGGTCGCGCGGCTGAAACGCGGCTGTGCGGATATCGCAGGATCATGAAGCGTCACTCCGGGCGGAATGCTCGACAGCCTGCCGCAGACACGCCGAGCGATCTTGTAAATCCGCAACCTCCAGCCGACCGAGCCGCCTCACGGCGCGCGGGCTCATGCCCACGGCGCGGCGCAACGCGTGTGTCATGTGGCTCTGATCGGCGTAACCGGCGCGCAAGGCGACCTCGGCCAGCGGCAGAAGGCCCGCGCACAGGCCGGCGATCGCCGCATCGATCCGGCAACGGCGCAGATACTCGCCCGGGGAACAGCCATGGACACGACGGAAGACGCGCGCGAAATACACCGGATGCAGGTCCGCTTCGCGCGCCAGCGTGGCGATATCCGGCACTTCGCCGGCTTCGTCGCGCAAGCGATCGCACGCACGACGCAACCACGCGGGCCCGTGCGCATCGCGCACGGCGGCATCGCGATGCGCGTACGGCAGCAGGCCGTCCGCGATCTCCGCTTCCACCGCCAGCGACGAGGCGTCGTCCCAATCGAGCAATTCCCGCCAGATGCGATATCCGGCCACCAACGACGCGCCGGGCAGGCGACAGGCGCGCTGCGGCAACGACATCGCGTCGGACCACTGCCGCCAACGCGCCGCATCGAAAGACAAGGTCAGGAAGCGCGCATCGTCCAACGATTCGAAACAATCGCGATGGTGCGTGCCGGGCGGATTGAGGACCACCGCCGGCTCCACGCAGACCGACGGCATGCCCTCGGCGCTACTGAGATAGGCGCCTGCGTGCAGCACCAGAACATGCGCATCCTCGTGCGTATGCATCCGCACATCGCGCTTGGGCACGGTCGGCCGCATGTCGGCCAGATCGAGCCCCGGCAAGCGTTGCCGCGATCGCCGCTGGCCGAGAAATTGGCCGGGCCCGAAGCGCATCCGGCGTCAGCGTCTGGGCCACGCCGCGATCAGCGCCCACAGTCCGCCGAGCCCGGCGATCCAGGCCGCCGCGGGCACGCCCAGCAGCGGCGGGCCGCCGGCTTCCAGCGCGTAGAGCACGCCTGCGACGATCAGCAGCCCGGTGCCGAGGATCGCCGAGACGATCCGGCGCTGCATCGCATGCAGGGTGCGGGTCAGTTCGGCCAGATCGTGCGAACGCATCGCCAGCTCGTGTTTGCCGGTGGTCTGCTGGGTCAACCAGGCGTGCAGCAGTTGCGGCATGTCCGGCGCGCGGGTCACCAGTTCGGGCAGCCGCTTGCGGAATTCGCCGGCCAGCCGCTGCGGGCTGTAGCGTTCGAGCAGGATCTTCTCCAGCACCGGCTTGGCCACCGCCCAGATGTCCAGCTTCGGGTCGAGCAGCCGGCCCACGCCTTCGATGTTGAGCAGGGTCTTCTGCAAAAGGATCAACTGCGGCTGCAGGGTCAGTTCGTATTTCTGTGCGGTGCGGAACAGTTTGACCAGCACCTCGGCCAGCGAGATCTCCGACAGCGGCCGGGTGAAGTACGGCTCGCACACCGCGCGCGCGGCGGCTTCGAGTTCGTCGATCCGCGTCGTCGCCGGCATCCAGCCGGCCTGCACGTGCAGTTCTGCGATCCGGCGGTAGTCGCGGTTGAAGATCGCCATGAAGTTCTCGGCGAGGTAATACTGGTCCTCGCTGGAGAGCTGACCGACGATGCCGAAATCGATCGCGATGAAGCGCGGATTGCTTTTGCGCGCGGGATCGGCGTCGACCCAGATGTTGCCGGCGTGGGCATCGGCGTGGAAGAAATTGTCGCGGAACACCTGGGTGTAGAACACGCGCACGCCTTTCGCGGCCAGCGCGCTGCGGTCGATGCCGGCAGCGTCCAGCGCGGCGACATCGTCGCTGGGAATGCCGTAGACGCGTTCGAGCGTGAGCACACGCTCGGCGGTGTGGCTCCAGATCACCTCGGGCACGTAGAGGTCGGGCGAATCCTTCCAGAAGCGGCGGATCACCGAGGCGTTGGCGCCCTCGCGCTGCAGGTCGAGTTCGGCCGCCAGTGTGGTCTCGATCTCGCGCACCACCTCGCGCGGGCGGATCTTGTCGGCGTTGGGATGCGCGCGTTCGACCAGCGCGGCGACGCTGCCCAGCAGCGCGATGTCGCCGGCGATCTGCTTCTCGATCTCCGGCCGCAGCACCTTGACCACGACCTCGCGGCCGCCCGGCAGGCGCGCAGCGTGCACCTGCGCGATCGAGGCCGAGGCCAGCGGCGCGGTGTCGAAATGCTCGAACACCTCGCGGATGTCCTGGCCCAGCGCCTGCTGCACGATCGCGCGCGCGCGCTCGCCGTCGAAGGGCGCGACCCGGTCCTGCAGCAGAGCCAGTTCCGCGGCGATGTCCGGCGGCATCAGGTCGCGGCGAGTGGACAGGATCTGCCCGAACTTGACGAAGATCGGACCCAGTTCCTGCAGCGCCAGACGCAGGCGCGCGCCGCGCGAGAGCGCATGCACCTCGCGCGAGGCGCGCGGCACGAACGGGCGCGCGAGTTTGAGCCAGCGCTCGGCCGGTGTGCCGTCGAGCAGGGCGTCGAGCCGGTAACGGATCAGGACCCGACCGATGCGGGCCGCACGCAGCGCGGCGCTCATGCGGCGATCCTTTTCTTCAGGCGGGCGATGCGCGCGGCCAGCCGTTCGGCGTCGTCGCGCAGGGTGTCGACATCGTCGAGGAAGGCCTCGAGTTCGGCGCGCGGCACCACGTCGCGCGATTCCTCGGTCACGTATTCGGCGGCGCTGGACGCGAAGCGACGGCCGCCGTCGCGGGCCTGGCGCAGCGCGGCGGCGACGCCGTTGGCGATCTGCACGCCGAGCACGTCGCCGAACAGATCGGCGAAGGGCTTCTGCCAGTCGGGGTCGAAGCGTTCGGCCATCCGCTGCAGCCGGCGCGCGAGTTCGGCATCGCCCTCGATCCGCATCGCGCCGACCGGCGGGCCGGCGGACTCGTCCACCGCGGTGCCGAGCAACCGCGGCAGCACCGCGCGCATGCCGAAGGACAGCGCACCGCCGAGCGTGCTGCGTACCGCCAGATCCGGCGTGGCCTCGGCATCGACCGGCCCGACCCGCAGGCGCTCGCCCTCGACCGTCAGCCGCAGCGCCAGCGGCGGCGCTTCGCCGGCCGCGGCGCCGGCCAGCGCCAGCACAACGCTGCGTCCGTCCAGCGCCCGCAGCCCCTCGCGGGTGTCCGGGTCCAGATCGACCGCACGGTTCAGCGCGGTCTCCAGCGCACGCCCGGCGAGGGGTTTCCAGTCGAAGGGGGAAGTCATGGCGTCATTCTAGCCGGCCGGGGCCGTCACGCCCGGGCCTGATGTATCCCCACGGATTCAACCAGGGAAAATACGGGCCCGGCATTCTTTGGCCCATCTTCATCGGTATCGACGGCATTTCCGATCCAGCGCACCGTTCAGGAATCGGAGACCCGGAGGGCGACGGACAGGAGGTCCGTCGTTTTTAGACAAGACAAGGATGTCTTGTCGAAAAATCCCGGCCACGTCTCCGACGGCAGATTTGATTTGGACGTGAAGTGTTTTCTTGGCCTACTTTCTTTTCAAAAAGAAAGCAGGTCGCGCGCCAGCGCGAAAAAGATTCCGGGCTTTCCCGGAAAGCCCTCGTCCCCCCGCGTCTTGAGCGCGGCACGCCGCCCGCAATATCGAAGGATCATCGTGAGGCGGAGCCCAACGCGCCGAAAAGCAGGTCCCTCGCCCGGGGCTCGGGATGACAGGTAGTCTCTGGCGCGAAAGTTGGATGCGCTCAACGCCGAAACGACGCCGCCAACCGCGCCAACCCCTCGGCGATCGTCACCCGCGGCACGTAGCCGAAATCGCGCGTCGCCGGCGCCATCGAATACCAGTGCGTGGTGCTGAGCTGCTCGGCGAGAAAGCGGGTCATCGGCGGCTCGCCGGACAAGCGCAGCACCGTCCACGCCGCCTCGCAGACCGCACCGATCGCATAGGCGGCGCCGAACGGCAGGGTCTTGTCCACTTCCGGCGCACCGGCGGCGCGGAGCAGGGCGTTGACGATCTCGCGTACCTCTTTCGGCTCGCCGTTGCTGATGAAGTAGGCCTTGCCGGCGCAGGCCGCGCCCGGGGCCAGATGCTCGAAGGCATCGAAATGCGCCTGCGCGGCGTTGTCGATGTAGGTCGTGTCGATGCGGTTGCGGCCGTCGCCGACGAAGCGCAGCCGGCCGGCCTGCGCGCGCGACACCAGCCGCGGCAGCAGTTGCTGGTCGCCGGGGCCCCAGATCAGCCGCGGGCGGAGCGCGACGGTGGCGAGGTCCGGCCCGTTGGCGGCGAGCACCGCCTTCTCGGCGATGGTCTTGGTGGTCGCGTAGGGCGCCTTGAAGCCCTCGCCGTAGGGCACGGTCTCGGCGGTACCGCCTTCCACCGGATGGGTCGCGCGATGGGTGACGCTGGGCGTGGAGGTGTAGACCAGCCGGCCGCTGCCGTGGCTGCGGCAGGCCGCGATCACGTTCTCGGTACCGACCACGTTCGCCCGGTGATAGCTGTCGTAGCTGCCCCAGGCGCCGGCCTTGGCGGCGTTGTGGAACACCGCATCCATGCCGGCGCAGGCCGCGATCACCGCCGCGCGGTCGGCCAGATCGCCGCGGATCTGGCGCACGCCCAGCGGGTCGAGGTCGGGGTAATGGCCGCGGTTGTAGCTCGCGACCTCGTGGCCGCGTTCGATCAGCCCCCTGCACAGGGCGTGGCCGAGAAAACCGCCGCCACCGGTCACCAGAATCTTCATCCACCGCGCTCCCGCAATCGTTCGGACCGCCGCGCTCCGAGGGCCGCGGCGAAGGCCACAGATG
>JBIJAD010000309.1:0-4928 GCA_044345955.1 Lysobacteraceae bacterium | reverse complement strand
GGGCTCGCCCAACAGCTCCAATTCCAACCGGCTGCGCGAGCTGGCCGAACGCGAGGGCGTCGAGGCCTATCTCATCGACGGCGCCGAGGAGATCGATCCGCGCTGGGTCGAAGGCCGCCGCCACATCGGCGTGACCGCCGGCGCTTCCGCCCCGGACGTGCTGGTGCAGGGCGTCATCGCCCGCCTGCGCGCCCTCGGTGCCGGCGACCTGCGCGAGCTGTCGGGCGAGCCCGAGGACATGATCTTCGCCCTGCCCAAGGAACTGCGGGTGCAACTGGTCGATTGACCGCGGCGCCGGCCGGCTCCTACAATTACCGCCCGGTTTCGCTGCCCTCGACTGCGGCGAATCCCGCGAATTCAAACACTTATGCCGGAATAGCTCAGTTGGTAGAGCGGCGCATTCGTAATGCGTAGGTCGTAGGTTCGATTCCTATTTCCGGCACCACCTCTTTCTGGATCGCTTTCAACACCGGTCTGCCCAAGGCCACCACGCGTGGTGACGCGTTCCGGCTCGCGACGGCGGTGGTGTCTGCCTGGCGCGGTTCGACTCCTGTTTCCGGCACCACGCCAGGCAGTCCTCGAAGAACGCCGAGGTTGCACGAGTTGTCACGAGGGGAAGTCCCGACGCGCGGGCTTCTCATGGCAGTCTCAAGAACGCCCCGCATCGCGGGGCGTTCGCTTTTCAGGACCACAACACCGGGTTGCTGCGGCCGCACGACGACAAACGCCGGCATTGCGGTCCCGCCCGATGCGGCGGGCGATCGCGCACCGGCGATCCTGAATGGCGATGCGGATCGTCCATTGCGCGGGTGCTACGGCGCATCAGCGCCGATTGCACCCGCGCGTCCTTTTGCCGCACTTCGACGGCCCGTCTACCGGCGTTCTATCGGTCTCGCCGGAACCGGCAAAGTCCCGGCTCCGGGAGGCTCTGGACAAGCTCCATCCGGAGGGGTATGGTGAAACGACCCTCACGGGTCACCCGGGCGTGCCGCGCGATCGTCATCGCACCGTCGCGTTCGCCGGGTTCAATGGAAAGGATCACATGGAACACAGCACCACGATGCAATCCGGATTGCTCTTTCTCCCCTGTCTCGCGATGCTGCTGCTGACGGTCGTCGCGATGTTCGCTATGTTCCGCGGCCGCCGCCGCGCGGTTCAGGCGAACGAGATCAGCGCCGCCTATTTCAAGACCTACGACACCGGCGAGAAGCTGCCGCGCAGGGCGCGCCAGGCCGAGCGCAACTACCACAACCTGCTCGAGTCGACGCCGCCGTTCTATTTCCTCTGCGTCGCGGGCATCGCTCTGGACCATGTGGACATCGTATTGCTCGCCCTGGCCTGGGGTTATGTCGCGATCCGCTTCGCCCACGCGTTCGTCCACATGACCTCCAACAAGATCGGTCCGCGTTCGATGACCTACGGGCTGGGCTGGTTGCTGCTGCTTGCGATGGCGGTGAAGCTCGCGCTTGGCGTGATCGCGAACAGCGCCGCACCGGTCGCTGCATCCTGAACGGGGTCGCGCTTTCGCTGCGCGGCCCAGGCAGATGGCGGTCCGCAGTGCGGTCTCGGCACGTGCGACAGGTACCGGGCAGACTGTGAACCGATGTCGCAGCAGATCGATTGCGGACACGAGCGGTGGATCGCGGCGTCCGGTTTGACCCGGAGGCTGCGTTCGCAGTCAAAGCGCGGTCTCGCGTGCGATTGCCGTTCGCGGCGGTCGCGGCAGGAACGGGATGAACGCATCCCGACCGGCCATGCGCAACCCGACTCGGTCGGCGAACCAACCTGAGTCGCACGAGTCGCAACTGGACAAGAGGCGGAAACCGCGGACGCGGTGGTCTCATCAGGGACAAGGATTACGGAGATGAGCGAGGAAACGGTTTCGATGTACTGCCCGGAAGGGCGAACGGAAGATGTCGCCGCCGGCGTCGACGGTTATCGCGACTTCGTGGAGATCGCGCGCCGGCATGCGGCAGAGCGCGGCGACCGGCCTTTCCTGACCTGGCTCGAGAACGGTCGCGACGAATCGATGACCTGTACCTTCGCGGACATCGATCGCACCGCAAGAGCCTGCGCCGCGGAAATCCAGGCGATTCGCGCCTCCCTGAACGGTGCCGATGATGTTTCGGTGCTGATCCTGACCCAGCCGGGCCCGTCCTTCGTGTACGGCTTCTTCGGTTGCCTGTACGCGGGCATGCCGGCGGTGCCGGCCTATGCGCCGCGGAGGAACGAGAGCGCCGCGCGCCTGTCGATGATGATCCGGGATGCGAATGCGCGCATCATCGTCGCCGACCGCGTCACGGCTGCCGGGCTCGCGAAGCTCGAAGGTCTGCCCTCGGATCTGCGGGTGCTGGTCGTCGAGGACCTCGACCTCGCCCGGGCGGACGCCTGGACGCCGCCGGCGCTCGATCGCGACAGCATCGCGTTCCTGCAGTACACCTCGGGTTCGACCGGTCTCCCGAAAGGCGTCGAGGTGAGTCACGGCAACCTGATCCGCAACGAGCGGATGATCGCCGAAGCCATGGGTCACGACGCGCAGACCGTGTTCGTGAGCTGGCTGCCGCTGTTCCACGACATGGGTCTGATCGGGAACATGCTGCAGCCGTTCTTCCTCGGCGTTCGCTGCGTGCTGATGCCGCCCGCCGCTTTCGTTTCCAATCCGATCCGCTGGCTGCAGGCGATCTCGCGTTATCGGGCCACGACCAGCGGTGGTCCGAACTTCGGTTACGAGATCTGCGTCAACCGTATTGCGGCGGAGCAGCGCGAGGGGCTCGACCTCTCAAGTTGGAAAGTCGCCTTCAACGGCGCCGAGCCGATCCGGGCCGACACGCTGGATCGTTTCGTGGAGGCATTCTCGCCGTACGGCTTCCGTCGCGAGACGTTCTATCCATGCTACGGCATGGCCGAAGCGACGCTGTTCGTCACCGGTTGTCCGCAAGCGGAGGCGCCGACCGTGATCGCGGTCGATCGTCGCGCGCTCGAGCGCGACCGGATCGAAGCGCGCGTCGGCGGCGCGGCCAGCGAGAGCGTACGCCTGGTGTCCTCCGGGCGGCGTTTCCAGGATTGCGAGGTGCGGATCGTGCATCCGGAGACCCGGCTCGCATGCGCCGATGGGCAGGTCGGAGAGATCTGGATCGCCGGTGCCAGCGTCGCCCGCGGTTATCGCAATCGGCCGGATCTGACCGAGGAAATCTTCCGCGCGACGGTCGCCGGCGAAGCGGACGGGCGTCGTTATCTGCGCAGCGGCGACCTGGGCGTGATCCTCAACGGCGAGCTTTTCGTGACCGGCCGCAGCAAGGATCTCATCATCCTCAGCGGACGCAATCTCTATCCGCAGGACATCGAGGCCACCGCGACCTCGGTGCATTCCGCGCTGGCCGACTGCAAGGCCGCGGCCTTCTCGGTGGACGTCGCCGACGGTGAGGCACTGGTGGTGGTGATCGGGCTGGCCGGCAAGGCGCCCGAGTCCGGCATTCCGGATGCCTTGCTGCAGGCGATTCGCGCCGCGATCGTCCGCGAGCACGGCGTCGCGCCCCACGATGTGGTGGTCTGCGACGATCGCCTGCCGCTGACTTCCAGCGGCAAGATCCAGCGCAGCCGCTGTCGCCAGATCTATCGCGAGGAGGCTTATGCCGTGCTCGCGGCGCTGCGTCCGGCGACGGCCGATACCTGATCCGCGCCTCGCAGCGCCGGATCGCAACCGCAACGACAGGCAAGAGATTACCCATGAACCAGAACGAGATCGTGGAATGGATGCGGGATTACCTCTCCGCGCATCTGAAGGTCGACCGCGACCGGATCGAGACGGACATGCAGTTCGAGGACTTCGGGCTGGATTCGCGGGCATCCATGGAGATGGTCGGCGAGTTGTCGCAGCAGGTCGGTTGCGAGCTCGACCCGGCGATCGTCTACGACTTTTCCACCATCGATGCGCTCGCCGGGCGTGTCGCCGAGCTGTTGCGGGAGGCTGCGCCATGCTGAAGACCAGGAACAACGGGCTGGTGATCGATTCCGAGGACGAATTCCGCCGCCTGATGCAGCGTCCCGGCTTCGCCTGGCCGACGATCCTGCTGGCCGTCGCGATCGTGGTCGTGTCCGTGACCGCCACGATACTCGCGCTGCGCGGCGCGATTCCGGTGTGGCTGGCCGTGCTGCTCAACACCTGCTGCTCGTATGCGGCTTATTCCGTGCTGCACGAGGCCTCGCACGGCCTCATCAGCACCCATCGCCTGCTCAACGACAACATCGGCCGGATCGGCATGCTGATGGTGTCGATCACGCCGTTCTTCCGCGCCTATCGGTTTCTGCACATGACCCACCACCGGTTCACCAACGACCCGGTGAAGGATCCGGATTACTTCTGCGGTGCCGGTCCCGCCTGGCTGCTGCCGGTGCGCTGGATGGTCATGGATATCGCCTACGTCAAGACCTATTTTCTGCCCGGGCACTACGACAGCCGTCCGCGGGAGGAGAAGATCGAATTCTGGTTGTCGATGCTGTTCGCGGCCGTAGCGCTGACCGTGTTCGCGCTCCAGGGCTGGCTGGTCGAATTCCTGGTCTATTACTTCATCCCGACCCGCATCGCGCTGTTCCTGCTGGCGATCACCTTCGACTATCTGCCGCATTACCCGCACGACACCCGTGCAGAAGTCGACAAGTACCGTGCCACCCTGAACCGGATCGGCATGGAGCGGCTGCTCGACATCCTGTTCATCGGCCACAACTACCATCTTTCGCACCATCTGTACCCGACCGCGCCGTTCTACCGTTATCGACGGATCTGGTTCGCGCGCAAGACCGCGCACGAAGCGCAGCGGCCGGCCCTGGTCGGCGCGCTCGGGCTCGCTCCGGTCGCGGATACGACCACGACCTTTACCTGAATCGTCCACAGGAGTTGCGGCAATGTCCACCGTCACCCTCCATGTCGT
>JBIJAD010000377.1:0-3867 GCA_044345955.1 Lysobacteraceae bacterium | reverse complement strand
GCGGTCCCAGCGACTGGCCGCGCGGCATCGACGCCTATCGCCGGCTGTTCGACGCACTCGAAGCGCAGGGCCAGGGCGATCTGCGCGCGCTGATGACCGAGCAGGAACTGACCCGCGTCCTGGACGATCTGGTGCGCCGCGCCGCGCACGGCAGCGCCGAAGGCCTCCGGGCGCTGGGCTCGACCGCGCAGATCGAACTCAACCGCGTCTACCGGCTGATCAATTTCGGCTATCGGCTGGTCGATCCCGAATCGCCGCCGCTGACCTCGTTCCTGGAAGCGCTGCGCCTGTTCGCCGACGGCTTCGGCCAGGCGGGCGGATCGCGCCTGCTGCGCGTCGCGCGTCCGCCGATCGTGTTCTACGGCCTCTACGGGATCGAGGAAGAAGCCGCAGCCGACCGCCGCATCGTCAACCTCACCATCGCCCGCGGCCGTCTCGCCAGCCAGATCGACTGTCTGGCGCGCTGCGCCTGCGACGACATCAGTTGCCAGGTGATGCTCGACAAGATCCTCTACGACGTCGATCGCGCGATCGACCTGTACGCGGTCGGCAGCAGCGACCTCGGTTTGCCCGAGATCCGCGCCGCGTCGTACAGCTATCTGATCGAAGCGTTCCTCAATCTCGAGGTGCAGGGCGCGCCGGCGGGAACGATGTACTGCCCCGATCTGCCGGCATCGTTGCAGACCACGCTGACCCAGATCGTGGGCGAACTGCGTCCGCTGACCGACACCGAAGCGGACTGGGAAACCACCCGCACCCGCTTCGAAACCCGCCGTACGACCAACGAAGCCATCGCCGGAAGCACGTTCAATTTCACCGACCTGCTGCATCAGGAGTTGTGCCTGCAACTGCAGTCGGAACGCCGGTGGGAAGCGCTCGCCGACCAGATGAGCGCGAACTGCATCCCGATGTCGACCCTGTTCGGCGAAGAAGGCGCGCTGGTCGTGATGCTCGAGAACGCGATGGACGACGTGGTGCTCAACCTCGCCGCCAACACGACCGTCAACACCGACTGCGGCCTCGACGGACCGGACATCCCGGCCCACTTCGAGACCTCGCTCGACACCATCGCCCAGGACCGGCTGCGCAGCGGCGGATTCTGAGCAACGCCACGACTCTGCCAGGAGAAGATCATGCGAACCACGTTCCAGACCCAGCAGCAGCAGGCCGAGGCGTTGGACATCGTTCCGCCGCAGGCGCAACCCGCCGTCTGCGCCCGACCGACCTTCGTCCGCCCGCCGCCGCCCCCGGTGAAGCGGGCCAAGCGCAACGTCGCCTGCGTGCCGCAGGCGACCGCAGTCGCCAAGCTGCACGCCGAGGATGTCCCGCTGTTCCTGCCGCCGGTCGGCAAGAGCAAGATCCACATGCAGTACTACGCGAGCAATCTCGCGAGCGTGCGCCAGGTCCTCGCCCAGCAGGCGATCTCGACCGGCATCGACAGGCGTCTTCCGCCTGTCGATATCATCGGCACGACGCCGGGCACGACGCCGGGCACGACGCCACACACCGGCCCCAAGCCCGGCGATCAAGGAGGCGAGACGCGTCTCGGCGACATCGGTTACAGGATATACGCGCGCGTGGTCACGATCGCAGCACCAACCGCAGACATGCACAAGGCCACGGTCTTCACTCATCTGAAGACGCTGCTCGAGGTGATCAAACCGCACGTCGACCTCGCCTTGCGCGAACTCGAGTACTTCAAGATGCCGCGGACCCATGAGGCGCTGAAGCTCGCGGTCGCTCCGGAGCCGTATCTGGCCTTGGCGGAACGCGCGCAGGCCGGCGAGAACATCGACGACGAATTCGCCGAACTGCTGCATCTCGGCGCCGAAGCCTTCGTCGAAGCGCTGAACTGCTGCATCGAGGAAGCGCCCGTGGACTGGCGCTATTACCCGCAAACGCCCGCCGCCGTCGCGCCGGAACCGGTCGTGGAGACGATCCCGTCGCATGACGATGGCCCTGCCCCGATCGCGGCCGCGCCCATCGCCAATGTCGGCAACAAGCGGGCCAAGAAAACCACCGGCTCCCGCAGCAAGCGTTGATCGAGGAGAATCATCATGAGTTTCCAGACACACGAAACGATCCAGCGCCTGTGGGAAACCTTCCTGCGCGAGCAGTTGGACAGGTTGCCGCCGGGCGAACGTCAGGCCTATGAGGTCGAATTCGAACAGCGCCTCGGCGATCTGTTGCGTTCCGGCAACAGCGCCGCACGCGGCGAGCAGGGCATCCTCGACATGGTCGGCCTGGGCACCAAGGGGCCGGTCGACTTCGCCGAGATCACCTATCCCTACATCGAGCCGGATTTCGACGACGCGGTCATTCCCAGCCAACTGCACGCCGCGGCCGAGCTTTATTACAGTTGGCAGCACGAACGCATGAAAGTATTCGAAGTCGTCGAGGTGCTGCAGCGTCTGTTCCGGATGGGCAAGATCCGTGTCCAGCGCGGCCCCGGTGCGCAGGGCCTCTACCGGCTCGACAAGCTGCGCCCGCTGCGCTACACCAAGCAGGACCGGATGATCGCCTACCGTCGCGCCTTCAATTACGGCAACGCCCAGGTGCCGGCCGGCGCCGTGGTCAACCGCAACTTCCATCGCCAGCTCGTCGGCTTCATGGTTTCGATCAGCCAATACTTCCGCGACATGCTGATCGGCGAAGTGATCCGCGGCGGCCAGTTGATCGACCAGCGCCCGTTCGGCAGCATCGCCACGATCCAGCGCATCGGGCTGGACATGCGCTATGCGCTCGACCGCAGCACCTACGGCAACATCTTCTCGCTGGCGATGGAGGTGGGTCATTATCTGGTGCAGGTCCTGGAGATCCTCGACACGCCGGACATCAAGAAGGCGTTCGACGCCAACACCAAGTGGGACGTGATCGAAATCGTGTCCAACCGCCACCTTGGCGGCACCGCCGAGCCTTCGCAGCGCGCCAAGATGGCCGAAAGCGGACGGCGCATCCTCAAGTTCGCCGCCGACAACGATTTCAAGACCGTGACCGATCCGATCCTGTTCCAGTCCACGGTCCGGCCGCTGGGCTCGCACGCCGACGCCTGGGTGGCGGCCTACAGGATGACGCCGGAAGGCCGCGGCTTCCCGGGCATCACCCCGGCCCTGCGCAACGTGCTCGGCGCCGCTTCGGCGACGACGTAGGCGGTGCCCGCCCCGGGCACCGCTGCCGGGACGGCGACGGATGCGCCGTCCCGGCTCCGCAGGGCGCGCAGACGACGGCGCGGATGCCGCGGACGCGGCCCGCACGGACAGCACGCACACGCAGACGAACCCCAGCGAACAGGCCCGCGTCATGCTCGATCAGGAACTCGAAGTCAGTGTCCGCGCCAGACGCAGCGCGTATGTCGTCGATCCGCTGCTGGCGCTGTGTTCGCCCTACGGCGCGCAACTGGTCAGCCGGCTCTCGGCGCTGGCCGATCTGACCGTGACCCGGACCTTCTGGCAGGCGATCGACGCCAGCGATTACTACCGCCGCGACCCGCTGGGGTTCTGGCCGAATGCGCTGCGCGAGCGACTGCCGGAGCGTACGGCCGAGGATTTCAACCAGGCCCTGAGCCTGTGGGAAGACGAGCGCACGCGCAACGATCTTTCGCGCTGCCGTCTGCACTGGGTCATCGACAACGTCAGCGAGTCGCTGTTCCCGGACGGCACCCGCGCCGATCTGTTCGAGCGTTATGAAGCATTGCATCAGGCCCTGACTTCGCGCTGCGACCCCAACGACGACGCCACCGAGAGCGCCGCGTTCTACGGCAGCATCGACAGCCTCGCGCTGGCCGCGGCGCTCGGCAACGCCTGCGTGCTCACGCTCGCGCCGGATCTGCCGCAGGCCTGCCTGCACACGGTCTGCGAGCACGTCGGA
>JBIJAD010000308.1:0-4967 GCA_044345955.1 Lysobacteraceae bacterium | reverse complement strand
ACGCCCATATCGCGACGGTCGGCGGGCGCTACTACGGCATGGATCGCGACAAACGCTGGGAGCGGGTGCAGCGCGCCTGGGACGCGATCGTCGAAGCGCAGGCCGAACAGCGCGCGCCGGATGCGCTCGCGGCGCTGGCCGCGGCCTATGCGCGCGGCGAGAGCGACGAATTCGTCGCCCCGACCGTGCTCGACGGCGCGCAGCCCATGCGTGACGGCGATGCGGTGGTGTTCATGAATTTCCGCGCCGACCGCGCGCGGCAGTTGAGCGCGGCGTTCGTGGCATCGGAATTCGAAGGGTTTTCCGCGCGCCGGCCGGCGCTGTCGCGCTTTGTCTGCCTCGCCGAATACGACGCGAAACTGCCGGCGCCGGTGGCGTATCCGCCGGACGATCTGCGCCACACCTTCGGCGAACTGCTGGCGGCGCAGGGCATGACCCAACTGCGCATCGCCGAGACCGAGAAATACGCGCACGTCACCTTCTTCTTCAGCGGCGGGCGCGAAGACCTCTATCCGGGCGAGGAACGCATCCTGGTGCCGAGCCCGCGGGTCGCGACCTACGACCTGCAGCCGGAAATGAGCTGCCCGGAAGTCACCGCGAAGCTGGTCGAGGCGATCGGTTCGGGCCGGTTCGATGCGATCGTCTGCAACATCGCCAACCCCGACATGGTCGGCCACACCGGCGTGCTGGAAGCGGCGATCAAGGCGGCGGAAGCGGTGGACGTGGCGATCGGTGCGGTCGAGGCCGCGGTGCGCGCGGCCGGCGGCGCGCTGCTGATCACCGCCGATCACGGCAATCTGGAAATGATGCGCGACCCGGAGACCGGTCAGCCGCATACCGCGCACACGGTCGGTCCGGTGCCGTTCGTGTACGTGGGCGAGCGTGCGGGCGCGCGCCTGCGCAGCGGCGGCGCGCTGCGCGACGTGGCGCCGACGATGCTCGATCTGCTCGGTCTGCCGCAGCCGGCGGAGATGACCGGGCGCAGCCTGTTCGAGGCAGGATGAACGCGCCCCTGCGGCGTCCGGGCCTGTGCGCGCTGGCGCTGCTGGTGGCGTTGTTCGTCCTGGCTCCGGCCGTCGGCGCCCAGCAGACCGGCAGCCGCGAGGCCCAGCGCAAGCTGGAGAAGGTGCAGCGCGAACTGCGCGATGTCGCTGCCGAACGCCGCCGCCTGGAAGGCCAGCGCGGCGCCGCCAGCCGCGAGCTGCGTGCGGTGGACGAGCGGGTCGCGGTCTCCAGCCGCGCCCTGCACGAGGCCGAGGCCCGTCTGGCCCGCGAACAGAGCGCGCTGACCGAACTGCAGGCGCGGCGCGACACTCTGCGCCGCCAGCAGGCCGACCAGCGCCGCGCGTTGGCGGATCTGCTGCGCGCGGCCCATGCCCAGGGCGAGCACGCGCCGCTGAAGCTGCTGCTGGCCCAGGATCGGGTCGCCGATGCGCAGCGTCACCTGGTCTATGCCCGCTACCTGCAGCAGCAGCGACTGCGTCTGGTGGCCGGTTTGACCGCCGAACTGGCCGAACTCGACCGGGTCGAGGCCCAGATCCTCGCCCGCCGGACCGCGCTGGACGCCGCCCGCGCCGAGCGGCAGGCGCAGTTGGCCGCGCTGGCCCGCGACCGCCGCGCCCGCGCCGCGACGCTCGGCACGATCGAGAGCCGCTACCGCGACCGTCAGGCCCGCGAACAGGCGCTCGGCACCGACGCCAAGGCCCTGCAGCAACTGGTCGCGCGGCTGCGTGCGGCGGCGGCACGCGCCGCGGCCGAACGGGTCGCCGCCGAGCGCGCGGCAGCGCGTCAGGCTACGCCGCGCGAGGGCGCCGCGTCGAAACCGCCTGCTTCCGGCGGCACCCGCGCCCCGCGCCAGACCGCGAAGGCCGCGCCGGTGCGGGTCGGTGGCTTCGGCTGGCCGCTGTCCGGCACCCTGCTCGCCGGCTATGGCGGGCGCATGCCCGACGGCCGCGGCAGTCAGGGCCTGCTGATCGCGGCCGCGGCCGGAACCCCGGTGCGCGCGGTCGCCGACGGCACGGTGGTGTTCGCCGAATGGATGACCGGCTACGGCCTGATCCTGATCCTCGATCACGGCAACGGCACGCTCAGCCTCTACGCCCACAACGAGTCGCTGCTGAAGAACGTCGGCGACAGCGTCCGCCGCGGCGACGCCGTTGCCCGGGTCGGCAACTCCGGCGGGCTGGCGCAATCGGCGCTGTATTTCGAGCTGCGCCGCAACGGCCAGCCTGTCGACCCCGGCAGTTGGCTGCGCCGCCAGTAAACGGCTACGGTAGCCGCGTCGGTCGCGACTGAACCTGCGGGCCGAACCGCGGTCCCACCGTCCGTTGTCGTCTTTCTTCATTCGTATCTGTGCCGTTCCGCTGCCGGAGTCCCCGATGCCCCTCGCCCCGTCCGTCGTCCCGTCCCGCCGCGCTGCGGGCATCGCGCTCGCCCTCGCGCTGAGTTTCGCCGCGCCCGCGTTCGCGCAGGAGAAGGCGCCGGCGAAGACCGGGGCCGAGAAGGCCGCCGCCGACAAGGCCGCGGAAACCCGTACCGGCGTGCCGCTGGAGGAAATCCGCCGCTACGTCGGCGTGTTCAACACGGTGCGTCAGGCCTATGTCGAACCGGTCGAGGACCGCGCGCTGATGCAGTCGGCGATCCGCGGCCTGCTGCTCGATCTCGATCCGCACAGCGCGTACCTGGTGCGCAGCGAGGCCCAGGTCTTCGAAGAAGACACCGAGGGCGCTTACGACGGCATCGGCGTGGAAGTGCAGCAGCAGCCCGACGGCACCCTGCTGGTGATCGCGCCGATCGACGACACCCCGGCCGCGCGCGCCGGCATCCGCACCGGCGACGTGATCGTCGCAGTGGACGGCAAGCCGCTCACGCCCGAGCGCATGGACGAAAACCCGCTGCGCGGCGAGCCCGGCAGCCGCACCGTGCTCACCGTGCGTCGCATGGGCAACAAGAAACCGCTGGAGATCGCGGTCGAACGCCAGACCATCCGCGTCGGCAGCGTGCGCAGCCGGATGCTGGAACCCGGTTACGCCTACCTGCGCATCAGCCAGTTCCAGGCCGATACCGCCAACGATTTCGAGAAGCAGCTCGAGCGCCTGCAGGCCGAGGCCGGCGGACCCGGCAAGGGCCTGCGCGGGCTGGTGCTGGATCTGCGCAGCAATCCCGGCGGCCTGCTGACCTCCGCGGTGCAGATCGCCGATGCGCTGCTCGAACGCGGCGACATCGTCAGCACCCGCGGCCGCAATCCGCTGGCCGACAGCAGCTTCACCGCGACCCCGGGCGACCGCATGCACGGCGCACCGGTGGTGGTGCTGGTCGATGCCGGTTCGGCCAGCGCATCGGAAGTCCTCGCCGCCGCACTGCGCGACAACAAGCGCGCGCAGGTGGTCGGCAGCCGCACCTTCGGCAAGGGCTCGGTGCAGACGATCATGCCGCTGGACAACGGCGACGCGATCAAACTCACCACCGCGCGCTACTACACCCCCAACGGCGTGTCGATCCAGGCCCGCGGGATCGACCCCGACGTGGTGCTCAAGCCCGACGGCGCCGCGAGGCCGGGCAGCGTGTCCGAAGCGGTGCTGTCCGGCCATCTGCGCGGCGATCAGGAAACCGACGGCCTCGGCGTCGGCGACGTGCTCGAAGGCGACGCACCGATCACCGCGGCGCTGGCGGTGCTGAAGAAACAGGTCGCGGCGGTGCCGGGGGCGGATCGGCAGTAAGCGTTTCCGTCGATCAATCGCGTCGCACGATGCCCGGGCTTCGGCTTGCGATGAAACATCCTCTCCCTGGGGTCACAATCGGTAACATTGCCGTCGTTTCCGTTGCTCCTTGACGTAAGTGGCAGGTCTGATTTGTCTCCTCATTTTTTCGGAGGAGACTTCCCGGAATGACGCGTTCACCGAGTCATCCGTCGGCCGGCGGAGATTTTGATCTTGATCTATCGGGGCCCCTGGTTGCGGCGGGATTCGCGGATCAGGCCCGAAGGGCGCGCGACAGGACGTCGCGCGTTTTTCGACAGTACAAGGATGTGTTGTCGAAAAACCCGGCGAATCCTGCCGACCCGGCGCGCAGCGCAGGGCGCAACCGACGGGGGCGAGGGCGTGCGCTTGCGCGGCATTGCCGCGCGCAGGCCCGAGCGCCCATGCGCTGCGCGCATGGGCCGGAAATGCTTTCTTTGGGCCACGCTTTCTTGACTCGCGCTGTGCGCTCGCCCTTCGGGCCGGCTTCGCCGTCTTTACCGTTCAAGCCGCACCGCTGCGCGGTGCAGTGGCACAAGCAAAGAGAAGTCACTCGCTCGCGGCAGCGAGCGAAACCAAGGCCGTGTAGAAAGCCTCGAAGATCGCTGTTGCTCGAGTCTGTCAGCAGCAGATCCCTCGCCGTTGTCTCGGGATGAAAGAGCATTGCCGGATCGGCCAAGCTCAATGACCTGTTGCGGAAAAATGTGGGGAGAGCTCAGGCTCAAGTGCGCAACATGCGTCTGCGTGCGCAGTGGCGTTCGATCTGCAAGTTCGTCTGCATGTCCCCTCTCTCTCTTTACGATCAACGAGATCGCCTGTCTGCAATGCGCAGGAAACGCGGTCCGGCCCGAAGGCCCCTCCCGAAAGTCACGCCCCCCGACGTCACCCGTGACCATCGGCCCGTCCGCGATCCGGGGGCACGGGCCTAGCATGGCGCAGGGCCCCGTTCCGCGGGCCGCGCTCCGGGGACAATCCATGCTGACCATCCGCGATCTCTGCAAGACCTACGCCAACGGCGTTCGTGCCCTCGACCAGGTCACGCTCGACATCCCCGCCGGCATGTTCGGCCTGCTCGGTCCCAACGGCGCGGGCAAGTCGTCGTTGATGCGCACGCTGGCGACCCTGCAGGAAGCCGACAGCGGCAGCGCGCTGTTCGACGACGGCGTCGACACCCGCGTCGACGTGCTGCGCGAGAAGGACGAAGTGCGGCGGATGCTCGGCTATCTGCCG
>JBIJAD010000306.1:0-4982 GCA_044345955.1 Lysobacteraceae bacterium | reverse complement strand
CCGTCTGCTGCAGCATCTTCTGGCCGGCAAACTCCCGCGGCACCGTCCCCGCGAACACCCGCGGCACCTTCTCGCCCGCCGCCGCAGCGCCCAGCAGGTACACCGCATCCTCCAGATCCTGCGCCACCACCGCGCAGCGATGCGCAAAATGCTGACGACCGCACAACAGCGTGTACCCCAGCGCACGCACCGAGGCCGCATCCCATGCCCGCGACTGCAGCGCCTCGCGCAGATCGCGCAACCGCTGCTGCAGCGCCTGCCTCGTCTTCGCCGACAGCGCAAACAGCCACGGCGACGGTGCGCCCCTGTCCACCGCATCCACCGCGTCCGCCGTCGACACGTGCTCCTGCACCACCATGTGCGCGTTCGTCCCGCTCATCCCGAACGCACTCACCGCCGCCAATCGCGCAACCTCCGATGGCCACGGCCGGGTCGTCGCGTTCACCCGGAACGCGCTCCGCTCCCAGTCGATGTAGTCGCTCAATTCCTCGCAGTGCAGACTCGCCGGAATCGTCCGCCGACGCAGCGCCTCCACCGCACACACCAGATTCACCAGACCCGACGCCGCGAACGTATGCCCCACATTCGTCTTCGTCGACGTCAGCGCGCAATAACCCCGCGCTTCCGTCGAGGTCCCGAACACTTCGTCCAGCGCATTGATCTCCACCGGATCGCCCAGCCGCGTCCCGGTCCCGTGCGTCACCACGTAGCCCACCCGCGACGGATCGATCCCCGAACGCGCATACACCTCCCGGATCAACGCCGACTGCGCGGCACCGTTCGGCGCCGTGATCCCGTTGGTCCGTCCGTCGTAGTTGATCCCGCCGGCCACGATCACCGCCCGGATCGGGTCGCCGTCGGATACCGCCCGCGACAACCGCTTCAGCACCACCGCCACCACCGCCTCGCCCGGCACCATCCCGTTCGCCCGACGATCGAACGCATAGCAGCGTCCGTCCTCCGACAGCATCCCCGCCTGACTCATCCCCCAGTACGCATGCGGCGTCAGCATCAGGTTCACGCCCGCCGCGATCGCCGTGTCGCAATCGTCCGCGCGCAGGCTCTGGCATGCCTGATACGCCGCCACCAGACCCGACGAACACGACGTGTTGATCGCCATCGCCGGGCCGCGCAGATTCATGAAGTACGACAACCGCGACGCCAGAATCGCCTCGTGGTTGCTGGTCAGCGTGCCCTGCGCACCGGCCAGCAACTGATACTCGCCCTGCTCCACCCCCACGAACACGCCGATCCGCTGCTCGCTGCACTGCGATTCGCCGTACGCCGCATCCTCCAGCGCATTCCACGCCTCCTGCAGCAGCAGCCGCTGGCGCGGATCCATGCCGTACGCCTCGCGCGGAGAGACGTCGAAGAACAGCGGATCGAACTCGTCGATCCCCTCCAGCGCACCGAGCCACTTGCCGGCGATCGTGCCGCTGGCATACAACCCCTGCGCGTCGAAACGCTCAGGCGGAATCTCGCCGACCGCATCCACCCCGTCGACCAGCAACTTCCAGAACGCATCCACCGTCCGCGCCTGCGGGAATCGACCGCTCAGGCCGATGATCGCGATCGGCTCGAAGCCGGTGGAAGCAGACGGCGACGGAACGACGAGCGGGCGACGACCCGTGAGGCGCGAGCGCGAAGACGTCCGCGACGGAATCGTCCGGGCGGGCGAGATCGACGGTCGTTCCCGATAGAACTCGACGAGCAGCTCGCCATGCTCCGACATCAAATGCTCCACGACACTCGCAAGCGTCGGATGACTGAAGAACAACGTCGGCGTCAGCTCGATCCCGTAATGCGCCGAGATCCGGTTCGACCATTGCGTCAGCAGGATGGAATCGAAGCCGTAGTCGGCCAGGTTATCGTGGGCGCGGATCCGGTCCCGATCGAGTTTCAGCAGGGAACTGATCTGCTCGCGCAATTCCCACTGCACGCACTGCTCGACGCTCAGCCCGCGCAGCTCCGGTCGCCGCTTCGCGAGCCCGTCGTCCGTCGACGCCGGTCGAGCCGTGGTCGGGCTCGGGTCGGACGACGGATGCACGCCGAGCGCGCGTTCGATGCGGGCGCGATCGCCGCACATGACCACGCAGTGCCCTTCATGGGCCAATGCGCGCTCGAAAAGATCGAGGCCGATGTCGGTCGGCAATGCCTGCTGACCGCTCGCGCCCAAGTACAGCGCGGTCGCGGCCTTGTCGCCGACGCGCATGCCGCCATCCGCCCACAACGGCCAGCCGATGGTGATGCGCCGGCAGCCCGATGCCGCGGGGACATTGTCCGCATAGGCCATTTCGAAGCGATTGGCCAGCGCGTAATCGCCCGCGCCGAAGTCTCCGAGCACGGCCGAGGTGGAGCCGAAACAGCAGACGAAGCGCAGCGGTTGCGCGGACATGACCTCGTCCAGCACCAGCGTGCCCCGCACCTTCGCCGCCAGCACGCGGGCGAAGTCCTCCTGCGACTTGTCGATGAGCGCGCGGGAATCCAGCGCTCCCGCGGCGTGGATCACGCCTTCGATCGCCCCGAAACGGGTGGTCGCCTCGGCGACCGCATCCTGCATCGCGGATCGATCCGCGACGTCGGCGACGACATACAGCAACTCGCCGCCGTGGGCGCTGCCGCGCAGCGCATGCAATGCGGCGGCGTCGAGCGCGCGGCGGCCGCTGACGATCACTTTGGCCTGGTAGCGGCTCAACAGATGGCGTACGACGTGCGCGCCGATGCCGCCCGCGCCGCCGGTGACCCAATAAACGCTCCCGATGCGCAGTCCGGAGGGTTCCGACACCGCGACCGAAGTATCGAGTTCCAGCACGTACCGGGCTTCGTCGTAGAGCACGCTCCGGAGATTGTCGCAACCGAGCTCCTGCCACGCGCGACGGACCCACCGTTTCACGCAGTCGCCGCTGTGCAGCGCACCGCGCTGCACCATTACGCCGACCGAGACTTCGGGCGACAGGACCCGCAGGGAACGCTCCAGACCGATCCACGACTCGGCATGGGACCGGGTCAGTGCATCGCCGTACGCGCAGCACAGCAGTAGACGGCCGCAGGACAAGCCCGAGCCACCGATTCCCTGCAGCAGCGCGAGCACACCGCGCCAGTCGCCGTCGTCGGTCGACGCGCGCAGGGTGGCGGCGTAGATCACCGCATCGATCCTGCCGTGCTCGCTGGCGATGATGTCGCCGACCCGGCGATAGCTGGAAGCGTCGTCGCGGGCGACATGGTAGTGATTCGAATCGCTGCGCCGGTCCTCGCTGCCGGGCAGCACCCAGATCGTCCTGCTCGCCGGCGCGATCTCGCGCAACGCATGCCGAGCCTGCTTCGCCATCTTGGCGTCGGCGACGAAGCACACGACGCAGGCATCGTCGAGGCAGGCAACGTCCAGCGCCTGCTCGCGCCATATCTCGCGCACCATCACGATATCGGCATCGTCCGTCTCGATTCGCGGGTTGCCGACGACCAGTCCCTGCAATCGACCGCAGACCTTGCCGTGCGCGTCGCACAACCGGACGTCGATCCCCGACGACTCCCGGCGGGCGACGACGATGCCGTCGCTGCCGGTGGCATCGAACAGTTCGAACAGCGCCAGGGTGTGCAGCTCGCCGGGCTCGGCGCCGGTCAGCTCGCGGATGCCGTCGAGGACGGCAGCGAGTACGGCGGGCCGCAGCACGCAGGCCGCATCCTTGTCGCCGACGCTCCAGGGGACGATCACGCAATCGTCGTCGGCGCTGGGCAGGGTTTCGATGTCGACGCGTCCAGGCCGGGCGGACGCGCGTTTCGCGGTTCCGCGGGCATGCACTTCCCGCGACGTCGGTGCGGATTCGCTGTGGATTTCGAATTCGACATCGCCGTCGCCGTTCTGCGCCAGATCGACATGGATGCGCAGCGTGCCGCGCTCGCGGACGATCGGCTGCAGCCATTCGACCCGTTCCAGCGCGATGCCTGCGTCGTCGGCGAATCGCCAGTCGGTGGCGAACTGCAGCGCGGCGCGCACCATCTCCAGTTGCGCAAGCGGCGACAGTGACCGCCCGCCGACGGTGTCGACGAAGCCGGGCTCGTCGCCGTGGAAATCGCTGCTGAAGCGCTGCGACTCCAGGGTGGAGGTGTTCTGCTGGAGCAGCGGGTGCAGGCCGATGCCGGCAGCGGAAGCGGCGGACGGCTGCGCGTCGGCGACGACCCAGTAACGCTCCTGCGCGAAGGGATAGGTCGGCAACGACACCCGGCGTGGCAGCGGCGCCTCGTAGAGGCGCTGCCACTCGACCGACAGACCCTTGACCCACAGATCGAGCAGCTTCCGCTGTTTGCCGTGAGCGATCCACTTGCCGATCATTTCGTGCAGCTCATCGTCGGCGGCGAATGCCGACAGCGCATCGCGGCCGCTGGCCGTGTCGCCCTCGTAGACATCCTCGACATGACGTTCGCCGGCCGCCATGCGGCCGAGTTTGCTGCGCAGATCCTCGATGGAGTCGGCGACGATCGCGATCCGGTGCGACATCGCTTCGCGCCCGACCTGGAGCGTGAACGCGACATCTTCGATCCGGCGTGCTTCGGCCGCGTCCTGGTCGATCGCAGCGAGCAGTCCGGCGATGCGCGCCTGCAGCCGCTCGGGGTCCCGTGCGGACAGCAGGAACAGCGTGGAAAGCACCGAGCGCGAACGGGATCTCGGCGGTTTCGATGTGGACTGGACCCGCTCCGGATACTCCTCGATCACCAGATGCGCATTGGTGCCGCTGTAACCGAACGAACTCACCGCGGCGTGACGCAGCGCGCCGCCCGCAGGCCGCCACTCGCGCAGCGTCGTGTTCACGTGGAACGCCGAAGCCTCGAAATCGAAGTGCTCGTTCGGCGATCCGAAATGCAGCGTCGGCACCAACCGGCCATGGCGCATGCACAGCAGCACCTTGTGCACCCCGGCCACGCCGGCCGCCGCCGACGCATGGCCGATGTTGCTCTTCACCGAACCCAGCCCGCACGCGTTCCGC
>JBIJAD010000304.1:0-4988 GCA_044345955.1 Lysobacteraceae bacterium | reverse complement strand
GCTGCTCACGGGCGGTCTGTCGCTGGGTGGTCTGCTGTTTCTGGTGTACGCGATTCCCGCCCACAACCAACAGGCCGATACGACACGCGCGGAGGCGTGCGATCAGACCGTTCTCCCGAGTCGTCGATAGCGCGTGCCGAACATCACCTGCGCGGCCATCGCGGCGACGCCGTCGGGGCGATCGAGCAACACCGCTTCCTGAAACTGCAACGGCAACGCCAGCGGCGCCTGCAGGTAGCCGTTCAGCGCGTCCTCGATGTCGGCCATCGTTTCGACGATGCGTGTTTGTGCGTTATCGAGCTTCACGGGTACGAGGGCTTCGACGACAAAGGTGAAGCCGCGCTCGCTCGCGCTGCGTGCGTCGTCCGGGACCAGCATCGTCAACGGATACAAGGTCAGCCGCGGCGCATCGTTCGGATCGAAGGGCGCGGGTTCCAGACGCACGTCGCGGCCGGCATCGGTGCGATAACCACCGGCTTTGCGAATGGTGCGCAAGCGCGCCTGCACCAGTTCGAGAATCGCCCAGGGGGTCGGTGTGTCAGCCAAAGAGCACCGCCTCTGTGACGATACCGTCGTCGAGCACGATGCGATCGATCCGCAGTCGGGTCGTGGGCAGTTGCAGCCAATCGCCGGTGCGGGCCATCCACTCCGCGTTGCGAAACTTCACGGTCGTCACCCGCGAGACGCCCTGGCTGTGGTCGCCGAGTTCCCGCACGCCAAAGGTGATGACGACGCGAACGGGTTTCGGGGCAGCACGTCCGCGCCGCACGAAGGCCGGCTCGCCGAACACCGCGAACAGGGCGTCGTGTGCCGCTTCGAAAGCGGGATCGAGCGGCGTACTCACGCGAGATCTCGCGCGGCATAGCGCAGGTTCTCGGCGATGCGCCGGGTCCAGCCGCGTCCGAACGCCGCGAAGCGCTCGTGTTCGACGTAGAGGTCCAGGCGCAGGGCGAGCAGGCGCTGGATCAACCCGCGCTGATCGGCGGCCTGAATCGCGGCGAGCGTGAGTGGCCCGAGCTGCCCATCGACGCGCACGCCCACCAGCCGCTGCAGCCAGCGCACGGTGCGACCGACGCCGTGGTTCACGGCGGCATCGAGCGCCTGGAAGGCGAGCGCAGGCGGCAACGCATCGCCCTGCAGTGGCATCCAGAAGTCGCGCCGGTACAGCGCGATCGCTTCTGCGCGCGTGAGCGTGGCGATGTTGAGGGTGGGATACGTGCGCTGGCTGATCCCCCAGCGTGTCCTGCCGCCCGCGTCGCGTGGATCGTCGGCATCGCCGCCCTCGTGAATCAGGACGCGCTCAATTGCGCGGGCAAAGCGATCCCCGGCCGGTGGCGATGCCGCCAGCCCTCTCGTCGTGGTCATGGGGGGCCTCAGTTGATCGAGAGTTTCACCAGCACGCTGGGACGCAGACACAGCGGCAGGGGATTGGACTGGGTGTGGACGTCGGTGCCGCGGTCGAACTTGCGCGCGTCGAGCTTGGCGTAGAGCGGCTGGCCGAGGGTGTTGACCGTTTCGTTGAAGTCGGCCGGCGCGTTGTAGGTCGCGAAGGTGTTGAGCGTGCCGATCGGGAAGGCGTGGGCTTCGCCCGGCGCGATGAAGCGCCGCACGGTGCCCTCCAGATCCGACGCCTTGCCGCGGTACTCCTCGAACACCAGCCCGCCGAAGTTGAAGCCCTTGCGCACGTCGTTGATCAGCACCGCGCCCTGTTGCCACTGCGTGTAGGCCGTTTTCACGTCCTTGTGCGAGGTGAGCGCGGCGAAGAACTCCTGCGAACACAGCACGCGCGCGCCGGTCATGAACTCGCCGAGCAGGCCCTCCTCAATCAACGCCAGCGTCTCGATGCACTTCTGCTTCACATCGGTCCCGTTGTTCGGGTTGTCGATCCCAAACGGGACGTGCTGCTGAGCGATGCGGAACTCCTCGTACAAGTCATAGAGCACACTACCGTCGCTGTCGAGGATCTGGCCCTTGAGTGCGCCCATCCGCAAATGTTCCAGCGTGATCGCGTGCTTGTTGCGCATCATCTCCAGGCGCTCGGCGACGACGCTCGCGATCGATTCGAGTTCGGTCTCGGAGCCGAAGGCGCGCAGGCCGCTCACGTCGGCCGGCAGGATGACGTCGTCATGCGGGATGTGCGGCGCGACGAACGAGCGCATCCGGCGCTTGGGGCTCGCACTGACCGTGCCCGGTGCGCCGAGCGGCCGGGTCGGCAGCAAGGTCAGCACGCCGGCCTTCTCTTCGACAATGATCTGGCGCAGCCGCACCGGCTTCTCGGGGAACAGGTCCAGTTCCTGCAGCCGTCCGTAGCGGTTCGGAATCAGGTTGATGGCGGCCGTGAGCGCGGCCATCGAGAACGCGGGGTTACTGAAGGGATTCTGCATGGGTCGTGCTCTGCGGGAACTGACGGACGAGGACGCCGAGCGCCGCCAGCTGCGCAAGCGCAGTGGCGGTCTGTTCGGAGGTAAGGGAGGCGGGCAGCACCAGCGCGCCGCCGAAGACGATCGCGTGGCGCGACACGATCACGCTGCCGCGGCGCTCGCCGCGTGCAACGGTCACCGCTTCGAGCAGAACGCCGACGACGGTCTCGCGGCCATCGCTCGCCGTGGGATCGAGGGCGACGACTTCGTGTGTCGCGGTGACGCGCCCGACCACCGTGCCGAGCGCCAGTGTCTGGCCGGGCGCGATGACGACCTCGTCGCGCGAGTAGAGGTTCGGCGCTTCGTACTTGAGCAGATCGCCGAGGCTGATCGGTTCGTGGAGAACGGCCATCGCTCAGGCTCCTGCGGCTGGGGTCGTGCCGAGACGCTTGCGCACCGCGTCGGCGACGGGATTGGCGGTGGTCGCGGCGGCGGCCGGTGCCGCATCCGCGAGGTGGTGCGAGGCGATATCGACCTGATCGGCACGGGCCTGCAGCAGCACCTGGCGGACGTGCGACGCGGACAGGCGTGCCGCAAGAAACTCGGTGGTGCGCTCGGGACAGCCGGCGAGCAGACACAGCTCGGCGACCGCGACCGCATCGGCGTAGGGATCCGCGGGGGGTGACACGGCGGACGTCGCCGGTGCAGGCGGGGCGGGCGCGACGGCCGGCGCCGTGGTGGGTGCGGGCACAACAGGGGGCGTGGACGGCGCGGGCGCCGCCTCGGTGGGCACAGTCATAGAGGGCTCCGTGGGAGGGGGAAGGGCAAGCCGCCTCGGTGACGCAAGCGGTGAGGAGGAACCGGGCGAACGGCCGCGTCCGCGCAGGGCGGTGGCGAAATCGGCGAGCGTGGCGTCGAAGGACGCGAGGCCATCGGCCAGGCCTGCGGTGACCGCGTCTTCGCCGAAGAACAGTGCCGCCTCGGTCGCACGCACGGTCGCCACATCCAGGCCACGCATCTGCGCGACGTGATCGACGAACAGCGCGTAGAGGCGGTCGATTTCCGTTTGCAGCGCATCGGTCGCCTTCGGCGTCAGTGGCGCGTGCGGCGTGGCGTCGTTCTTGTGCGCGCCGGCATACAGCGCGGTCACGCTCAGACCGTTCTGCGCGTTGCGCACCGACTGGTCGATGTGCAGCGCGATCACGCCGATCGAGCCGACGCCGCCGGTCTGCGCGAGTGTCACGCGCTGCGCCGCACAGGCAAGCGCATAGCCGGCGGAGAACGCGCTGTCGCCGGCATGCGCCCAGATTGGCTTGATCGCACTCGCCGCGCGGATCCGTTCGGCCAACTCGAACACACCACCGGCCTCGCCACCGGGTGAGTCGATGTCGAGCAGAATGCCCGCGACTTCCGGTGCCGCGAGCGCGGCATCGAGATCGGCCGCGATGCGCGCGTAGGACGTCAGGCCCGAGGCGGCATCGAGCCCGACTGCGCGGCGCACGAGCGTGCCGTGAATCGGGATGACCGCGATGCCCGGCAGCGGCGGCGCCGCCTCGCTCGCGATCGGCGCGATCGCCGGTAACGCGAGGTCCGTGTGCGCCAGTCCGATACGCGGACCGAGCACGGCGAGAATCGTGTCGAGTTTGGCGCGCGCGATCAGCAGCGGCGTCCCGTACAGACGGGACGCCAGGTAGACAAGTGCAGTCATCGAGACGCCTGAGAAGAAGGTTCAGTGGCCGACGGGGTCGTCGGGCGGTCATGTCGTGGGTCTGAGTCGAAGACCAAGCCCAGCGCATCGGCGCGGGCGTTGTCGGCGGCGATTTCGCGATCGATGTCTTCGGCGTCGTAGCCGAAGCTGGAAATCGCCTCGCTGCGTGAGAGCAATCCGCCGCGGATCGCCGCGATCATCGCGTCGAACTCCTTCTTCGGATCGACCCACTGCCAGCCCTGCGCGACCCACTTCACGGCCGTGTACGTGCGACGGCGCGCGACGCCGCCACGCGCGTACCCCGGCAACACCAGCGCGCCTTCGAGCACGGCTTGTGTCATCCATGCACGCCACAGCGGGCGGCACAACTGGTGGACGATCACGCCGTGTTGGATCGCCTCGCAGCGTCGCCGGAATTCAAGCAGACCCGCGCGAATCGACGAGTAATTCACTTGCGTGAGATCGCCGGTGAGCATTTCGTAGGTGATGCCCATCGCCGCGGCGACCGCGCGGAACTGTTGGCGCATGAACTCCGCGTAGCTCGACCCGACATCGGCGGGCTGCGAGAACTTCACGTCCTCGCCCGGTTCCAGAAACTGCATCGTGCCGGGCTCGAGGCTCGCCGTAGCCTGGCCCTGCGCATCGGCCTCGCCTTCGCCCAGCAGCGGATCGTCGGGTGTGCCGCGCGTGATGAAGCCCGCGAACATCGCCGCGGTCTTCTTACGCACGAGTTCCGCATCGTCGTACTGGTCGAGTTCGTGCAACTTCACCAGCGCCCGCGCGAGCCACGGCTCGCCGCGGATCTGGCCCGGGCGCAGCGGACGAAACAGGTGCAGCACCTCATCGGCCGGTACGCGCACCGTGTCGAGTCCCCCGTGCGCGGACATCGGCGCGAGCATGCCGTCGCCGGGATGGCTCTT
>JBIJAD010000184.1:0-7697 GCA_044345955.1 Lysobacteraceae bacterium | reverse complement strand
CAGCAGCACCTGCGCGAATACCGGTCCGGGATGGAAGCGGAATGCGCGCTCGCTGGCGTCGAACACCGACACCCCGACGATGTCCGAAGGCAGCAGGTCGGAGGTGAATTGCACCCGCTGGAAGCCCAGACCGAGCGTCGCCGCCAGCGCGTGGGCGAGGGTGGTCTTGCCCAGCCCGGGCAGATCCTCGATCAGGATGTGTCCGTCCGAGAGCAGGCCGACGAAGGCCAGACGCACCTCGTGCGGCTTGCCCAGCACCAGCCGGTTGACCTGCGCCTGGGCGCGTTCGAGGGCGTCGCGCAGCGCCTCGTTTAGCATGTGCGGGACTCGCGGTCGGGCGTCACGGCGTTCTCCGGGGGCGATCAGGGCATTCATTGCGATCATGGCGATCGCGGCATCGGCAGTCTAGGGCAATGCCGAAACAGCCGGCGTTGCCTGCGGCACATGGACGTGCCGCCTGCGAATCAATCACGCAAGTGATTGATTCGGCGAGAGCAAGCTCGAACCTGGTTCGCGCTTGCGATCGCTGGACAAGGCCAGGATGGACTTGTCCAGCGTAATCCCACGAGGGCAGTACGCGGACATGCAGCAGACGGATTCGGCGAAGCGGACCTTCATCGCGCTCTGGGCGGCGGCGACGCTGTGCAAGTGCGCGCTCGCCGTGCACGTGCCGCTGTTCGTGGACGAAGCCTTCTACTGGCAGGAAGGCCGGCATCCGGCCTGGGCCTATTCCGATCTGCCCGGCCTCACCGCCTGGCTGACGCGTCTCGGGGTCGAGGTCTTCGGACATCATCCGTTCGGCCTGCGTCTGCCGTTCCTGCTGATCGCCGCGGCGCTGCCGTGGTGGATCGCGGCGATCGCGCGGCGCGAGGTCCGCCACGGCGACGGCTGGAGCGCAGGTTCGCTGGCGGTGCTGCTGCCCCTGCTGGGCAGCCTCGGCGTGCTGGCACTGCCGGATGTGCCGCTGGCCCTGGCGACGGTGCTGTGCCTGGATGCCGGCACGCGCCTGCTGCGTGGCGTCGGCTGGGGCCCGGTGCTGATGCTCGCGGCGGGATTGGCGATCGGCGGGCTCACCCACTACCGCTTCGCGGCGGTGATCGGCGTCGGTTTCGTCGCCCTGTTGTTGCTGCCGGAAGGCCGGCGCGCGCTGCGCGATCCGAGGGTCTGGGCGGCGGTCGCGATGGGTGCGCTGGCGTGGTGGCCGCTGCTGGCATGGAATCTCGACAACGCCGATGCCGGGCTGCGTTTTCAACTGGTCGATCGCCATCCCTGGGCGCTTCACGCCGACGGTCTGTGGTTCGTCGCGATCCAGACGGTGCTGGTCACGCCGCTGCTGCTGTTCGCGCTGCTGCGCGGCGGCTGGCTCGGGGGCCGCAAACGCGACCGGCCGGGCGTGCGCTACCTCGCCTGGTGCGGCCTGCTGGTGTTCGCGGGTTTCTTCGTGCTCGGTTTTCTCGCCGACGCCGAACGGGTGAGTTTCCACTGGCCGCTTCCGGCGTATCTCGCGCTGCTGCCGCTGGCGCCGGCGATGCTCGGGCAATGGCCCGGATTCTGGCGCGGTGCGGCCCGGGCCCTGGCGGCGGTCGGCCTGTGCGCCGGCTTGGGCTACTACGCGATGACCGCAACGCAGACGGCGCGCGAACGCGTGGCCGACACCAAGGTCTACCCGTCGAATTTCGGCGACTGGAATGCGCTGGCGCGCGAGGTTTCGGCGATGCGCGCATCGATGCCGCCCGAGACCCGGCTGCTCGCCGACAACTTCAAGATCGGTGCCGCGCTCGGCTTCGCCTTCGACGACCCGCGCATCCCGGTCCTCGATCATCCCTTGAATCATCATCACGGCCGCGCCCCGCAACTGCGGCTGTGGGGCCTGCACAGCGAAGGCCGCGCACCGCGCGATACTGCGCCGCAGTTGTTGATCGTTGGCGCCACCGACGTACCGTATCGCGAGCAACTGCAGCGCTGGCACGACCTCTGCCGCATGGCCGGGCCACTGCCGCCGCCGAAGGTGCTGAACATCGATCACGGGCGCCAGCGTTATCTGCTGTTCGCGCTCTCCGGCCAGCGCCGCGCCGGCTGCGTCGCGCCGGCGATGGCCTGGGTCGATGCACCCGGCGCCGGCGACAGCGTGCCGCGCCGGTTCGTGCTGGAGGGCTGGGCGTTCAAGGACGGCACCGGTCTGTCTTCGGTCGAAGTGCTGCTCGACGGCCGCCCCTTCGCCCGCGCCGCGTACGGACTGTCGCGGCCGGAGGTCGCCGGTTTCTGGCGCAAGTGGCGCGAGGGCGGTTCCACCGATCCTTCGCATCCCGATGTCGGCTTCCGCGCAGAACTCGATCTCGGCGACCGTCCGCCCGGCCGATACCGCATCGGTCTGCGCCTGCACGGCCGCGACGGCAGCGTCGAGGACTGGCCGACGCAGATCGTCGAACTGGGGCCTTAGAGCCGCTTCGGCGGGCCGTCGAGACGCGGTCTGCCGGCGACCTGAAGCAAGCCGGGCGGTCGTTTTTCAACGCCTTTTCAGGGCACCGCGAACCCCGCCGCGCGCAGGGCGCGCGCGGTGTCGATCAGCGACAGTCCGATCAGCGCGGTCGGGTCGCGGCTGTCGATCGCTTCGAACAGCGCGATCCCCAGCCCTTCCGACTTGAAGCTGCCGGCGCAGTCCAGCGGTTGCTCACGTTCGACGTAGCGCGCGATCTCGTTCGCGGTCAGCGTGCGGAAGTGGACCGTGGTGATGTCCAGCGATTCGAAACGACGGCCGTCCGGGCCGGCGAGGCACAGCGCGGTGAGGAAGCGCACCTCACGCCCCGACATTGCGCCGAGCTGGGCGACGGCACGCTCGGCCGTGCCGGGCTTGCCCAGCGGCCGGCCGTCCAGCTCGGCCACCTGATCGGAGCCGATCACCCAGACCATCCTCCCGTTGGTGTGGGCGCCGGCGAGCACGGCCTCGGCCTTCGCCCGGGCCAGACGCGCGGCCAGCGCCTGCGGCGCCTCGCCCGGTTCCGGGGTTTCGTCGACCTCGGGCCGGGCCACGCTGAAGGCCACGCCCAGCCGCTCCAGCAGCGCGCGCCGGTAGCCGGAGGTCGAGGCGAGGATCAGCGGCGCAGGCTGCGGGTCGGTCACGGCGCGAGGGTTCAGGTCGTGGTGGAGCGGGCGCGCTCCATCAGCGTGAGTTGATGGTCGATCCGCGCCCGCGCCTGATCCAGCGACAGCCGCATCTCCTGCAGCCGGTGGATCGAGGCGGTCTCGCCGTGGGCCTGCAACCACAGGCGCTGGCGCAGCATTTCCTGCAGCGCGGTGCGGACGGTCTCGTCCTGGTCACCGGTGATCGCCTCGATTTCGCTGCGGGCCAGCCGCAGGCGGGACTCCAGGGCGTCGGCGGCGTCCAACCACTGGGTATAGGCCCGCCGCCTGGGCAGGTCGCGGCGCGACACCCGCCAGGCGATGCCCAGTCCGAGCAGGACGACGACCGCGAACAGGACGGTCGCCACGGAGAGGGTGAAAACGGTCACACGATCGACCCGGAGGCGGGGAGACAGTCTGACGCGGCCCGCGGCGGACGGCAAATCGCTGGCGCACCAAGGGCTTGGGTTTGACAGCGCCTGCCCCGGCCCCTAACATTCCGCGTCTTATGTCCGCTGAAGTGCCCGAAGTCCTGGACGCTTGGCGCATGGTGGCGTCGCGGCGGCGTTTCGAGGGAACGCTGCCGCTGGCCGCGATGGCTCGCCTCCGCGATCTGCTGGCCGATACCGACGGGGAAGTCCGCTTCTCGCTCGAGTTCGACCGCGATGCGCTGCAGGTGCCCTTCGTCGAACTGCAGGTGGATGCCGATCTGCCGCTGGTCTGCCAGCGCAGTCTGCAGCGGTTCCTCGAACCGGTGTCGCTGACCCAGCGTCTCGCCCTGGTGCGGGACGATGGCAGCGACGCCGAGCAGGTCGAAGCGGCGCTGCCGCCGGGCTACGAGGCCCTGCAGGTCGGCGACGACGGTCATCTGCATCCCGCAGCGCTGGTCGAGGACGAGTTGATCCTCGCGGTGCCGCTGGTGCCGGCGATGCCGGGCAGCGAGTCGCTCGAACGCGACTGGCCGCCGCCGGCGGAAGAAGAAACGCGCGCCAACCCGTTCGCGGTGCTGGCGACGCTCAAGAAACCCTGACGGGACTCGGTTTCCGCGCCGCGATCCGACACTTCGATCAGATTCACTCAACCAGATTCAATACGTTTCGAGCTGGAGCAATCCCATGGCTGTGCAGAAATCCCGAGTCACCCCGTCCCGCCGCGGTCAGCGCCGTTCGCACGACGCGCTCACCGCCAAGCAGCTCGCCACCGACCCCACCTCGGGCGAAGTGCATCTGCGTCACCACATCACCAAGGACGGCTACTACCGCGGCCGTCAGGTGATCGCGCCGAAGACCAAGGCCGTCGACGAAGAGTGATGCGCACGGCGCCTTGCGGCGCCCATGCGCGACACGGTGCCGGAATCGCCGGCACCATGCCAGGGATGCGGCCATCGGGCCGCGTCCGCGTTTCCGGTCCCGTCTTGGCCGCGCCGATGCCGGGCCACCTCTACAGAGATGACCGGTGGGCATGAGCAGGCAAGTATTCGCGCGCATCGCAGGGACCGGCAGCTATCTGCCGGAGAAGATCCTCACCAACGACGATCTGGCGCAGTTCGTCGACACCAGCGACGAATGGATCTCGACCCGCACCGGTATCCGCCAGCGGCACGTCGCCGCCGAGGGCGAGACCACCTGCGATCTGGCCTACCACGCCTCGCTGCGCGCGCTCGAAGCCGCCGGCGTCGAGGCTTCCGAGCTCGATCTGATCGTGCTCGGCACGACCACGCCGGATCTGATCTTTCCCTCGACCGCCTGCCTGCTGCAGCATCGTCTCGGCGCCAACGGTTGTCCGGCCTTCGACGTCAACGCCGCCTGTTCGGGTTTCGTCTACGCGCTGACCGTCGCCGACAAGTTCATCCGCTCCGGCGCTGCGCGCACCGCGCTGGTGGTCGGCTCGGAAACCCTTACCCGCATGCTCGACTGGAACGATCGCACCACCTGCGTGCTGTTCGGCGACGGCGCCGGTGCGGTCGTGCTCAAGGCCGACGAAGAGACCGGCATCCTCAGCACCCATCTGCACGCCGACGGCGGCAAGAAGGAACTGTTGTGGAACCCGGTCGGCGTGTCCGTCGGGTTTCTTCCGGAGGAGAAGAACGCCGGTGTGCGCGTGCTGATGACCGGAAACGAGGTTTTCAAGCATGCGGTCAAGGCGCTCGACTCGGTGGTCGAGGAAACGCTGGAGGCCAACGGCCTCGACCGTCACGACATCGACTGGCTGATTCCGCATCAGGCCAATCTGCGGATCATCGACGCCACCGCCAAACGTCTGGACATGCCGATGGAGCGGGTGATCGTCACCGTCGACCGGCACGGCAACACCTCCTCGGGCTCGGTGCCGCTGGCGCTGGACGAGGCGGTACGTTCGGGCAAGGTCCGGCGCGGCCAACTGGTGCTGCTGGAGGCCTTCGGCGGCGGTTTCACCTGGGGCTCGGCGCTGCTGCGCTACTGAACCGGAACGCGGTCTTCGCTCGCGACGACGCCGCATCCGCGAGGATGCGGCGTTTTCACGTGCGCCGTTCGTGCCCGCCGTCGAGCGCGTCCCGGCCGACATACGCCCTCGTACAGACAGACGGGCGCTTTCGCCCGTATCATGCCGCCGGTTTTCCGCCGCCGGTTGCACCCGCCCCGCCATGACCTCCGACGTCTCCACTCCGCGCCCGCTGCAGGGCGAGATCGCCCTCGTGACCGGCGCCAGCCGCGGCATCGGCGCGTCGATCGCCGACACCCTGGCTGCGCAGGGCGCGACCGTGATCGGCACCGCGACCTCCGAGGCCGGCGCCGAAGCCATCGGCGCGCGTCTGGCGGCGTCCGGCGGCCACGGCCGCAAGCTCGACGTGGTCGACGGCGCCGCGGTCGAGGCCCTGGTCGACGAGATCGCGAAGCAGTTCGGCCCGGTCTCGATCCTGGTCAACAACGCCGGCATCACCCGCGACAACCTGCTGATGCGGATGAAGGACGAGGAGTGGCAGTCGATCCTCGACACCAATCTGACCAGCGTCTATCGCACCAGCAAGGCGGTGATGCGCGGGATGATGAAGGCGCGCAAGGGCCGCATCGTCAACATCGCCTCGGTGATCGGTGTCACCGGCAACGCCGGCCAGACCAACTACGCCGCGGCCAAGGCCGGCATCATCGCCTTCAGCAAGTCGCTGGCCAAGGAGATCGGTTCGCGCGGCATCACCGTGAACGTGGTCGCCCCCGGTTTCATCGACACCGACATGACCCGCGCGCTGCCGGAGTCGGCGAAGGAAGGCCTGCTCGGCCAGATCGCGCTCGGCCGTCTGGGCGAGGCGCAGAACATCGCCGACGCGGTGGCGTTCCTCGCCGGCCCGGGCGGCGCCTACATCACCGGCGAAACCCTCCACGTCAACGGCGGCATGTACATGCCCTGAGCCCCGCCGCGGGCGGCGGACGCCTTCGCGGAAACGATTTCATAGGTAAGTCATTGAATCGAATGGACACGGCCCGCCCCACCCGGGTGCCGGGTTTCCCTTACACTATCCACCGCACCAAAACTTTCCGGAGCACAACACCCATGAGCAGCATCGAAGAACGCGTCAAGAAGATCGTGGTCGAACAACTGGGCGTCAAGGAAGAGGAAGTCACCAACACCGCGTCGTTCGTCGACGATCTGGGCGCCGATTCGCTCGACACCGTCGAGCTGGTGATGGCGCTGGAAGAAGAGTTCGAGTGCGAGATTCCGGACGAGGAAGCCGAGAAGATCACTTCGGTGCAGCAGGCCATCGATTACATCAAGGCCCACGTCAAGTCCTGATCCCGACGGATTTTCCGCGGGACAGGCCACCGGAATCGCCGCTTCGCGATTCCGGGCCGGGCGCCGGGGCCGCATCGCGGCCCTGCGCGTTTCGGGCACGCAGAGACTGCTTCGGGCAGCCGCGGCCATCCGCCGCTCGCACGGGCGCAGACGAACAACGCAGGCCCGCGACGGCGGCGACAGCGCCGCTGCGGCGCCGCAAGGTCGGGAGTCGAAACCATGTCGAAACGTCGCGTCGTCGTCACCGGGCTGGGCATCGTCTCGCCGCTGGGCAACGATCTGGCCAGCAGTTGGGACGGCATCGTCCATGGCCGCAGCGGGATCGGCCGGATCACCCATTTCGACACCACCGGCTTCGCCACCACCATCGGCGGCATGGTCCGCGACTTCGATCCGCTGCAGTGGATGCCGGCGAAGGACGCGAAGAAGATGGACTCCTTCATCCACTACGGCGTGGCCGCCACCCTCATGGCGATGCGCGACGCCGGGCTGGAAGTGACCGAGGCCAACGCCGAGCGCATCGGCGCGATCATCGGCTCCGGAATCGGCGGCTTGCTCGGGATCGAGGAACAGACCGTCAGATTCCACGTCGGCGGTCCGCGCAAGATCTCGCCGTTCTACGTCCCCAGCACCATCATCAACATGCTGCCCGGCCAGATCACGCTGATGACCGGGATCAAGGGCCCGAACTTCTCCGCGGTGTCGGCCTGCGCCAGCTCCAATCACTCGATCGGTACCGCGATGCGGATGATCCAGTACGGCGATGCCGAGGTGATGATCGCCGGCGGCGCCGAGCGCGGCTCGACCCC
>JBIJAD010000120.1:0-10339 GCA_044345955.1 Lysobacteraceae bacterium | reverse complement strand
GATCGGCGGATTCTGCGCCATGAAGGCGATGTCCACGCGCAACGACGACCCGACGCGCGCATCGCGGCCGTGGGACAAGGACCGCGACGGTTTCGTGCTCGGCGATGGCGCCGGCATCCTGGTGCTGGAGGAATACGAACACGCCAGGGCGCGCGGCGCGCGCATCTACGCCGAACTGCTCGGGTACGGCGCCAGCTCCGACGCTTTCCACATGACCGCGCCCAGCGAGGACGGCGAAGGCCCGGCGCGTTGCATGGTCTCGACCCTGAAGGACGCCGGCCTGAACCCGGAACAGGTGGGCTATCTCAATGCGCACGGCACCTCGACGCCGCTCGGCGATGTCGCCGAAACCCTGGCGATCAAGCGCGCCTTCGGCGACGCCGCGCGCGGCCTGATGGTGAGTTCGACCAAATCGATGACCGGTCATCTGCTCGGTGCCGCCGGCGGCGTGGAAGCGGTGTTCACGGTGATGGCGCTGCACGCCGGCATCATCCCGCCGACGATCAATCTCGACGAACCGGGCGAGGGCTGCGACCTGGACTACGTGCCGAACGTCGCCCGCGAGCGCCGCATCGACTACGCGATGTCCAACGGTTTCGGCTTCGGCGGCACCAACGCGACCCTGATCTTCGGCCGGGCCTGACGCCGGTCGACGGTTCTTCCGCATGATCGTCACTCGCGCGCTGCCGGCGGACTGCGATCCGCTGGCCCTGCATCGTCTGGCGGCCGCGCGCTATCCGCTGCTCCTGCAATCCACGTCCTGCGCGCTCGGTGGCGGTCACGCCCAGGGCCGCTGGGACATGCTGCTGGTGGCGAACGGCGAATCGCTGCGGCTGGATCGCGACGGCCGCGTGCGCGATGCGCGCGGGCTCGATGTCGGCGGTGATTTCCTCGATGCGCTGGATGCCGCGTGGTCGGCGCTGCGCACGCCGCGCGAGGAGCCGCGCTGGCCGTTCCGCGGCGGCTGGGCGCTGTTCCTGGCCTACGAGTTGGCCGCGCAGATCGAACCGGTCCTGCGTCTGCCGCAGGCGGAAGGCGCCTTGCCGGTCGCGCTGGCGCTGCGCTGCCCGGCGGCGTTGCTGCGCGATCGCGCCAGCGGCGAATGCGTGGCGATCGCCGAGGCCGATGCCGAGGCCGGCGCCGAGGCGCTGCTGGATGCGATCTTCGCCGACCTGGCCGCCTGCGCCAACGATACCGAATGCACCGATGCACCGGTCTGGTCCGCGCCGCAGTCGCTGCAGGAAGACCCGCCCGAGGCCTTCACCGGCGGTGTGCGCCGGATTCTCGATTACCTCGCCGCAGGCGACGTCTTCCAGGTGAATGTCTCGCGTGCCTGGCGCGGTCGCGTCGATGCGCATGCGCCCGCGGCGCTGTACGCGCGGCTGCGCGAGGCCAGTCCGGCGCCGTTCGCCGGCCTGTTTGCCGGCGAGAGTGCGGGGCGGCCGTGGGCGGTGGTGAGCTCTTCGCCCGAACGTCTGGTCGCGGTGCGCGGCGACATGGTCGAGACCCGGCCGATCGCCGGCACCCGGCCGCGGTTCGCCGGCGACGACGATGCGGCGCGCATCCGCGATCTGGTCGGCAACCCGAAGGAACGTGCCGAACACGTGATGCTGATCGATCTGGAGCGCAACGACCTCGGCCGGGTCTGCGCGCCGGGCAGCGTCGAGGTCGACGAACTGATGACGGTCGAAAGTTACTCGCACGTGCATCACATCGTCAGCAACGTGCGCGGCCGGCTGCGCGCCGAGGTCACGCCGGGCGCGATCGTGCGCGCGGTGTTCCCCGGCGGCACCATCACCGGCTGCCCGAAGGTGCGCTGCATGCAGATCATCGCCGAGCTGGAAGGCACCGGCCGCGGCGCCTACACCGGTGCGTTCGGTTGGCTCAATCGCGATGGCGATCTGGATCTGAACATCCTGATCCGCAGCGCCGAACTGGAGGCCGACGCCAACGGCGGGGGCGTGCTGCGCTTCCGCACCGGCGCCGGGATCGTGGCGGATTCCGATGCTCGGCGCGAACTGGAGGAAACCCGGGCCAAGGCGCGCGGCCTGCTCGCGGCGCTCGGCGCGACGACGGTGGCGCCGGCCGCGGAGGCGGTGCGCGAATGACGACCGGCGTGCATGCGCAACTGTTCGCGGGCAGCGAGCGCGTCGCCGGCGATCTCGACGCCGCGCTGATCGAAGGCCGCGGCTTCGCCTACGGCGACGGCGTGTTCGAGACCATGCGCGCGCACGGCGGCAGGGTCGCATGGTGGCCCGGTCATCGCGCGCGCCTGGCGCTGGGCGCGGCGCGGTTGCGTATTCCGATCCCGCCGGCGGAGCGCATGGCGCACGCGCTGGACGCGTTCGTGGCCACGCATCGCGATGCGGTGATCAAGCTCCTCATCACCCGCGGCAGCGGCGGACGCGGTTATACGCCGGTGCTGGACGCACCGCCGCTGTGGGCGCTGATCGCCTCGACGCCGCCACCGCCGCCGCCCGCGGCGGGCTTGGTCCTGCGCTGGTGCGAGACTCGTCTGGCGCGGCAGCCGCTGCTGGCCGGGATCAAGCACTGCAACCGACTCGAGCAGATCCTGGCCCGCGCCGAATGGCAGGACCCGGCGATCCACGAGGGGCTGATGCTGGACACCGAGGGCGACGTGATCGCCGCGACCGCGGCCAACCTGTTCGTGCTGCGAGAAGGGCGCTGGTGGACGCCGCCGGTGGATCTGTGCGGGATCGCCGGGGTCTGCCGCAGTTGGGCCCTGCGCGCCTTCGCCGCGGGCGAGCGTCGGCTGCGCCGCGAGGAGGTCGAGACCGCCGACGCACTGGTCCTGTGCAACGCCGTGCGCGGTATCCTCCCGGTGGCCCGGCTCGACACGCGCGACTGGGCGCCGCATCCGGCGGTGTCCGAGGCGCGGCGTCGGCTCGCCGCGGCCAACCCGGCCTTCGCCATCGCTCCGCATGAGGATCGTCCGTGAGTCCACCCCGCAGGTTTTCCTTGCTCAGGCTCGCCTTGCTCGGCTTCGGTCTGGTGCTGCTCGTCGTCGGCGCGTTCGCGCTGCTGGCGTATCAGCGCTTCCTCGCCTTCGCCGATGCGCCGATCGCCGGCATCGAGCAGGGCGACATGCTGGTCGTCGAACGCGGCGATTCGCTGCCGAAAGTGCTGCGCAAGCTGCAGGCGATGGGGATCGAGACCCGCGATCTGGAATGGCGCGCGCTGGCGCGGCGGATGGGCGCGGCGGGCAGGATCCAGGTCGGCGAATACGCGCTGGAACCGGGCACCACGCCGCGCGCGCTGCTGGCGGCGATGCGCGACGGCCGGGTGACCAGTTACCGGTTCACGATCATCGAGGGCTGGAACATCCGCGAACTGCGCGCGGCGCTCGCGAAGGCGACGCCGCTGAAGCAGGAGGGTGCGCAGCTCGACCACGCCGCGCTGATGCAGGCGCTCGGGCGAGGCGGTCAGCATCCGGAAGGCCGCTTCCTGCCGGAGACCTATCACTACACCCGCAGCGACAGCGATCTCGACCTGCTGCGGCGCGCGGCCGATGCGATGGACAAGGCCCTGGCCGAGGCCTGGGAAGGGCGCGATCAGGGGCTGCCGCTGCGCACGCCCCATGAACTGCTGACACTCGCCTCGATCGTCGAGAAGGAAACCGGCGCGCCCGAGGAGCGGCCGCAGATCGCCGGCGTGTTCGTGCGCCGCCTGCAGGTGCCGATGCGGCTGGAGACCGACCCGACCGTGATCTACGGACTGGGCAGCGCCTACGACGGCAACATCCGCCGGCGCGATCTGGACACCGACACGCCCTACAACACCTACACCCGCGACGGTCTGCCGCCGACCCCGATCGCGATGCCCGGCCGCGCCGCGCTGCAGGCCGCGGCGCGCCCGGCACCCGGCGATGCGCTGTTCTTCGTCGCGATCGGCGACGGCAGCGGCCGTCACGTGTTCAGCCGCACCTACGCCGAGCATCGGGCCGCGGTCGCCGAATACCTGCAGCGCTATCGCGCGCGCCGCGCCGAGGAGCGCGCGCAGCGATGAGCGAACCGGTCCCGCAGCCATTGCTCCGGCACGCGCGGTTCGTCTCGCTGGAAGGCGGCGAAGGCGCCGGCAAGACCACCGTGCTCAACGCGCTGCGCGAAACGCTGCAGCACGCGGGCCACGAGGTCGTCTCGACCCGCGAACCCGGCGGCACGCCGCTGGCCGAGCAGATCCGCGAACTGCTGCTGCATCCGGGCGCGGAAAAACCTGCGGCGGAAACCGAACTGCTGCTGATGTTCGCCTCGCGCGCGCAGCACGTGCGCGAGACCATCCTGCCGGCGCTGCAGCGCGGCGCCTGGGTGGTCAGCGACCGCTTCACCGATTCGAGCTATGCCTACCAGGGCGGCGGCCGCGGCCTGGATATCGAATTCATCGCCGAACTCGAACGCCGGGTGGTCGGCATCCAGCCCGGGCTCACGCTGCTCCTCGATCTCGGCGTCGCGCTCGGCCGCGAACGCACCCGCGGTCGCGATCTCGCCTTCGGTCCGGACCGGATCGAACGCGAGCGCGACGATTTCTTCGAGAACGTGCGCCGCGCCTTTCTCGCCCGCGCGCGCGCAGAACCCGAACGGGTCAAGGTCATCGACGCCTCGCAGTCCGCCGCTGCGGTCGCCGAGGACGCGGCCGCGATCCTGCGCATGTTCATCGCGCGCAGCGCGGCGGAGACGGCATGAGCACGCTCGAGCTGCCGCCGCTTGCGCCCTGGCAGGCGCGGATGCACGCGCAGGCGGTCGCCGCGCTCGACGGCGGGCGGCTCGGTCACGGGCTGCTGTTCTGCGGGCCGGCGCGGCTGGGCAAGCGCGCGCTCGCGGAGCGTCTGGCGCGGCGCATGCTGTGCCCGCAGCGCGATGCCTCCGGCGACGCCTGCGGCCGTTGCCGCAGTTGCCTGCTGTTCGCGCACCGCGATCAGCGCGATCCGCTCGAAGTGCGTCCCGACGGCAGTCCGTCGCATCCCTGGGGCCACGCCGGGCATCCGGACCTGATGCTGATCGGCCACGAGGTCAACGACAAGACCGGCAAGCCGCGCACCGAGATCGTGATCGAGCAGATCCGCCGGCTGTCGGAGAAGCTCGCACTCACGCCGCAGTACGGCGGCGCGCAGATCGCGATCCTCGACCCGGCCGAGGCGATCAACCACGCTGCCTGCAACGCCCTGCTCAAGACCCTGGAGGAGCCGCAGCCCGGCCGCTACCTGTGGCTGATCAGCGCCGACCCGGCGCGGCTGCCGGCGACCATCCGCAGCCGCTGCCAGCGGCTGGAATTCCGGCTGCCGTCGGCGGCGGAGGCCTTGGCCTGGCTGCGCGCGCAGGGCCACGCCGAAGCCGCGGCGCGCGAAGCGCTGGAGGCCGCCCGTGGTCATCCCGGACTGGCCGAGGCCTGGCTGCGCGACGGCGGTCTGGCCCTGCGCCGCGAGGTCGCGGACGACCTGCAGGCCCTGGCCGGCGGCCGGCGCTCGGCGCTGGAGACCGCGCAGCGCTGGGCCGCCGCCGGCGACGCTGATCCGCGCCTGCGCCACGCCGCCGATCTGGCCCTGGCCGAGGCCGCCCGCTTGACCGATCCCGCCGGAATCCGCACCCTCGCAGGCTGGTTCGATGCCGCGAACCGCACCCGCGACCTGCTGCGGACCACGGTCCGCGCGGATCTCGCCCTGGCCGAGGTGCTCGCCCAGTGGCGCGGTGCGGCGTCCGGTGCGGCGTCGAAGACGACTTCAGGAGGTCGAGCATGAACGTGAAAGCCGCCGGCGGCGCCCGTCAGGGCATCCTTTCCCTTGCGGTGAAGGACAAGAACGCCCTGTTCCAGGCCTACATGCCCTACATCAAGCAGGGCGGTGTGTTCGTGCCCACCACCAAGCGCTATTTCATCGGCGACGAAGTGTTCCTGCTGCTGACCCTGCCGGAATCCACCGAACGCCTGCCGGTGGCCGGCAAGGTCTGCTGGGTCACGCCCTCGGGCGCACAGGGCAACCGCGTCGCCGGGATCGGCGTGCAGTTCGCGGATACCCCGGAAGGCGAGACCGTGAAGAACAAGATCGAAGCGATCCTGGCCGGCATCCTGAACTCGGACAAGGCCACGCATACGATGTAAGGCAGCGCCGAGCGCCGAGCGCCGAGCGCCGAGCGCCGAGCGCCGGCGTTGCCGCAAGACGCGAAGCCGTCGCCGGGGAGCGACGGCCGCGAACCAGCGAAGGAGGGGGAGATGAACGGGACGCAGACGTCAACCGGAGATGCCGACACGGCGCCGGTCGAAGCGGCGCAGACTCAGGCCCAGATGCCGGCACAGTCGCAGTCGCAGTCGCCGGGAATGGCGGCGGGCAAACTCGCGAAACTCTACTGGCACCTCGCCCTCAGCGGCGTGATCGCGTTCGGCGGTTGCGCGATCGCGCTGTTCGCGGCGCGTTACGGGGCCGCGGTCGATCTGTTCCTGCTCGTGTTCTGCGCCGGATCGGTCGGCGCGGTCATCAACAACTACTATCGGCTCGCGAAGTTGTCGGCCGCGGACAAGGTCGTGATCGACGGCCTCGACGGCACCGTCTTCACGATGCAGATCTATGTCTCGGTGCTGATCGCCGGCGTGCTCGGCTTCGTGATGTACGGGCTGTTCCTCAGCGGCATGCTGCAGGGCGATCTGTTCCCGAAGTTCAGCAGCACCCAGGACCCGTTCAAGAGTCTGTTCGTGTTTCTCGACACGGTCTCGCCGGCGCAGAACATCGACACCGCGAAGGCGATCGTGTGGGCGTTCATCGCCGGCTTCTCCGAACGACTGGTGCCCAACGTGCTCGACCGCCTGGTCGATCAGGCGTCGGCGCTGCGCGACGCGCAGTGATCCCTGCGCGGGCGCGGCCCTGTGTCGTGCATGAAGTCATGCATGACCTCATGCCCATGACTTATGGCGCCCTGCGCGCGTGACTTCCGCCCCATGGCCGGCGTTGCCGGCCGGCGTAGCGTGACCGTCCGACCACGGCCGCGACGAGGGAGACGGGGATGAAAACACTGCAACGGATCGGATGGGCGCTGGCGTTGTGCGTCTGCGCGACAGCTCACGCTGCGGAACCGCTGCCGCGGCGCGGCGCGCTCGGCGTGCAGTTGTCGAATGCCGAGGGCGGCGGCGTGCAGGTGCAGGGCATCGTGCCCGGCAGCACCGCGCAGGCGATCGGGATCCGCGCCGGCGACCGCCTGCTGGCGCTCAACGGCACGCCGGTGACCAGCACCGCGGAGGTCGTCGCCTGGCTGGCGAGCAGTCGCAGCGGCACCGAAATCGCCGTGCGTCTGCGCCGCGACGGCCAGGAGATCGAACTGCGCGGAATCGCGCAGGAGCGGGCGCGCGATCCGGGCGACGCCGCGTATCGCGTCGAATACGGCCAGGTCGAGATCGAGGGCGCGCGTCTGCGCACGATCCTCTCGGTGCCGACCGCGCCGGCGACCGACGGCAGACATCCGGTGCTGTTCTACGTGCAGGGCGTGGCGCTGGGCACGGTCGACACGATTCTCGCTGACGCCAACAACCCGTATTCGCGTTTCCTGCAGCCGTTCGCGCGCGCCGGCTACATCACTTATCGGGTCGAGAAACCCGGCGTCGGCGACAGCGAAGGCGGCCCCGGCACCGCAGTCGATTTCGAACGCGAACTCGACGGCTATCGCGCCGGCATGCGGGCGCTGCTGGCGCGCGACGACGTCGATCCGCAGCGCATCTTCGTCTTCGGCCACAGCATGGGCGGCGTCTGGGGGCCGATCCTCGCCGACGAATTCCCGGTGCGCGGGCTCGCGGTGTACGGCACCGCCTATCAGGGCTGGTACGACTACGAACTGGAGAATGCGCGTCGCCAGTACGTGCTGGCCGGCGTTTCCGGTCAGGCGCTGGAGGTCGCGATGGCGCAGAAGACCCGGATCTCGCAGTTGTTCCTGCGCGAGAAGCGCACGCCGGAGCAGATCGTCGCCGCGCATCCGGACCTGCAGCTCGCGGTCGGCCAGATGTTCGCGGGCGGCACGTACTTCGGCCGCGCGCTGCCGTTCTGGCATCAGTTGAACGCGATCGACATGCCGACGATGTGGGACCGCGTCGACGGCGCGGTGCTGGCGATGCACGGCGTCGCCGATTACGTCTCCAGCGCAGCCGACCATCGCGCGATCGCCGAGCGCGTCAACGCGCGGCGGACGGGCAGCGCGGCGCACGTCGAAGTGCCGAATGCCGACCACGGCATGATGGGCTTCGCCGACGAGGCCGCAGCGCATCGCGGCTTCGGCCAGCCGGGCGGCATGTACAGCGAGACCACCGCGGCCGCGCTCGACGCATGGTTGGCGCCGATGTCCGGGCTGCGCGCATTTCCGTCGCGCAACGTCGCGCTCGAGCGGCTGCCGACGGGCGCGGGGCAGGGCCGCACCATGGACGTGAGCGAGGGCGATGCCGACGGCGATGGCGATCTCGATCTGTTCCTCGCCAAGGAGTTCGCGCCCAATGCGCTGCTGCGCAACGACCGCGGCCGCTACACCCTGGTGGCCGATGCGCTGCCGGCCGCCAGCGAGGATTCCGAGGACGCGGTGCTCGCCGATTTCGACGGCGACGGCGATCTGGACGTCGTATTCCCGAGCGAAGACACCGCCAACAACGAGTATCACCTCAACCACGGCAGCGGCCGCTTCGTCGCAAGCCCGCATCCGCTGCCCACCGGTACGAATTCCAATGCCGGCGTCGCCGGCGACATCGACGGCGACGGCGACATCGACCTGATTCTCTCGCGCAACGGTGCACGCGAACTGGTCCTGCTCAACGACGGCCGTGGCCGTTTCGAGGATGCCAGCGCGCTCTGGATGCCGGACATCGTCGATGTCACCCAGGACCTCAAACTGGCCGATGTGGATGGCGATCGCGATCTCGATCTGATCGCCGGCAACGAACCCGCGAACGGCGGCCGGAACCGCCTGTATCTCAACACCGGGCGCGCCTTCGTGCTCGCCGAAGACGGCCGCCTGCCGGCGCCGGCGACGCCGGAGGAAACGCGCAAGGTCGCGACCGGCGACGTGGACGGCGACGGCGATATCGATCTGCTGTTCGCGAACGTGAATTTCGCGATGCCCGCCGCCGCGCGCAGCCGGTTGCTCATCAACGATGGTCGCGGCCGCTTCGCCGACGAGACCGAAAGCCGGCTGACGGGGCAGGGCGGGTCGGTGTTCGACGGCGTGTTCGAGGACATCGACCGCGACGGCGATGCCGATCTGCTGCTCGGCACCCTCGGCCGCGGCCCGCAGGTGCTGCGCAACGACGGCCGCGGCCGATTCGAGGCGCTGCCGGCCGATGCGCTCGGCCCGCACGACCCGCAGCGCGTCGGCATCGCGATCGCGCTGCTGCGCAGTGCCGACGGCTGGCTGTTGTACGAATCGGGTTTCGATCGCGGCGACCGCGTGCTGAAGCTCGGCGGCTGAGCGGTTCGGAAGCGTTTTCGGCATTCCCGGTGTCGGTGGCGCGCATCGGAGCGGTAACATTCCGCCCGATCGCACCACCCGCACCTGGGGTCACATCCGGATGTCAGCCAAACCCTTTTCCCCGAGCTGCGAACGCAACCGCGATCCGATCCTCGCCGTGCTGCGCACGCACTTCGCCGACCGCCGTCGCGTGCTGGAGATCGGCAGCGGCACCGGCCAGCATGCGGTGCATTTCGCCGCGGCGATGCCGTGGCTGGTGTGGCAGTGTTCGGACGACGCATCGGCGCTGCCGGGCATCCGTGCGTGGCTGGACGAGGCCGCGTTGCCGAATACGCCAGAACCCTTTCCACTGCAGGCCGTGACGACGCCCGCGCCGTGTTTTTCGTCGCCGCCGCCGGGTCGCCACGACGCCGTCTTCAGCGCCAATACGCTGCACATCATGGGCTGGCCCGAGGTCGAAGCGTTCTTCGCCGGCGTCGGTGCGCTGGTCGCGGCCGCGGTGGAGAACGCGGACGGTTTCACGCTCGTGATCTACGGCCCGTTCAATCTCGGGGGCGCGTACACCAGCGACAGCAATCGCGAATTCGACGCCTGGCTGAAGGCCCGCGACCCGCGTTCGGGCATCCGCGATCTGGAGGCGGTCGATGCGCTGGCACTCCGCACCGGACTGCGTCTGATCGACGACATCGCGATGCCGGCGAACAACCGCATGTTGATCTGGCGGGCATCCGCGAAGCCCATGGCTTGAGCCGGGCGCAGTAAAGCCCGTCATTCCGCGCAGGCGGCGAACCGGGCATGGCCGTGGCTGTGCCTTGGGTCCTCGCTTGCGCGAGCATGACGTTGATTTCTTCGGGGCCCGGGAAATTTCGGGCCGACACCCCGCAAGACGGAAGAAA
>JBIJAD010000440.1:0-3068 GCA_044345955.1 Lysobacteraceae bacterium | reverse complement strand
CTGGCGTATTCGCGCAATCGCGCGATCAAGCAGTGGCTGATCGACACGGTGACCCGCAAGTTCGGTGTCGATCTGTCCGAAGCGGCCGAACCAGACCCGACCGCCTATCCGACCTTCAACGCCTTCTTCACCCGCGCGCTGAAGCCCGGCGCGCGGGTGCCCGACCCCGATCCGCGATCCCTGCTGATGCCGGCCGACGGCCATATCAGCCAGTGCGGCGACATCGTCGAAGGCCGCATCTTCCAGGCCAAGGGCCAGTCGTTCACCGCCGCCGAACTGCTCGGCGATGTCGAGGCCGCGGCGCCGTTCGCCGACGGCGTGTTCGCGACCGTGTATCTGTCCCCGCGCGACTATCACCGCGTGCACATGCCCTGGGCGGGTGCCCTGCGCGAAACCGTGCACGTGCCGGGAAGGCTGTTCAGCGTCGGCACCGACGCGGTGGCCTCGGTGCCGCGACTGTTCGCGCGCAACGAGCGTCTGGTCTGCCATTTCGATACCGACTTCGGGTCGATGTGCCTGGTGATGGTCGGCGCGCTGCTGGTCTCGGGCGTGGAGACGGTGTGGAGCGGCGTGGAGATCCCCGCCTACGCCGACCGCATCGCGCGCAAGGACTGGCGCGGCAAAGGCATCGCGCTCGAGCGTTTCGCCGAGATGGCACGCTTCAACTACGGCTCGACCGTGATCGTGCTGCTGCCGAAGGGCGTGGCCGCGCTGGATCCGACGCTGCGGCCCGAAGGCCCGGTGCGGTTGGGGCAGCGTCTGGCGAGCGCCTCGCATTGTGCTTGAAGTCGCGAATGCGGCCGTTGCAGCCGCGAAGTCGCGACTGCGACTCCCGTCGCAACCGCGTCGTGCGAGGTGTGACGTGGTGCGCGGCGTATCGCCGACCCTGTCAGGACTGACAGCATTCGCGGCATTGCCTGCGGTGCACGCCATCCCGTAAGTTGCGGTCACGCACCGGCGCACGGTGCGCGGGAACGCGCGGCGGAGTCCGCGCGCAGCATCGCTTCCATCGCGAAGCGCAGAGGACAGGGAGAGTACGCATGAGCCGCAGCGGGATCGTCGCCGTCGTCGACATGGATCAATCCGCCATCGCCATCCGCACCGCGGACGGCGAATACACCATCGTCGAGATCGCCTCGGACTGGGCGCCGCAGGCCGGCGACCGCATCGTCTGGGACAACGACGACGGCCTCGGTTTCGAGACCTATCGCAACGCCAGCCGCAACGACGAGGGCGAGGTGTTCGTGCAGAACCATTACGTGAACGAGCAGATGATGCGGCTGCAGTTTCCGGGCTGATCGGGCCGCAACGCTCTGCTAGGCTGGGGCATCGCCGCCACCGGTGGAGCCCCCGCATGCGTCGCCTCCTCGTTCCGCTCGCGCTGCTGCTGTCGGCGGCGTTCTGCGTCTGGATCTGGTTCGCCCCGCATCTGACCGCGCGCGCGATGCAACGCGCGGTGGAGCGCGGCGATGCCGCCGCCCTCGCCCGCCATGTCGATTTCCCGGCGGTGCGCGAGGATCTGAAGGCGCAGTTCGCAGCAGCGTCGAGCGCACGTTTCGGCGGCGACGGCCGCGGCGGCTGGCGCGATTTCGGCGCGGCGCTCGCCGGCACGGCGGCATCGCCGGCGATCGATGCGATCGCCTCCGAGCAAGGCCTGATGCTGATGTTCGCGGGCCGCGGCTTGGTGCGCGAGCTGTTGGCGTCCGCGGACGCCGCACCGCCCCCCCATGATGCCGAACGCCGCTTCGGGCCGTGGCGTGCCGAAGGCGGCTACGTCGATGCGTCGACTTTCGTGGTGCGCGTGGACATCGGCGACGATCCGGCGCTGCCGGCGACGCTCACCCTGCGTCGTCATCGCGGGCTGTGGTGGAAGCTGTCGGGGATCGATCTGCCTTTCGACGAGAGATCGCAGACCATTCCACCGTCATCGCAATCGCGCTGAATTCACCGCGGCGACGACAGCCGGTATCGCCGCGCGAAACGCCACGGCTGTATTGTGACAAGAACATGACGGCCGGGCCTCGCCAGGGCTGGCCGATCTCGCATCGTCGTCGCGTTTTCCCGACTGGCTGTCGAGTGCAGCGGCCTGCCACCGATATCGCCGACTCGGGTCGGGAACACGCCTCGCCAGCCGACTTCCTGCAACTCCTCGCGGGTCCGCACGACGATCGCGGAAGACCTGCTCGTCCGCCGTGCGGCGACCCCGCTCACCTCCGCAACGACGACGTTGCGCACCCCTCATGCTCAAGGAGATTCGACGATGGAGATCAAACCGAGCGGCACCCGGGAACAGAATGCGGTCGGCGCCTGGCTGGACCGCGCGAGCCTCATCAAGGCCGAAGCGGCGATCGCGGCGAAAGACATGCCGTCGCTGCTGCCGTTGTTCGACCATTTCAGCCACGCCATCGCGAGCTTCGGCCGCTGCGAACTGCATGCGCGTTCGCTCGACCGCGCGATCGCGCTGGACGTTTTTCATGACCGCAGGCAATCGCTCGCCGACGACGTCGCCAAGTACAACGGGATCGGCCTGCAACAGATCGACTTCTTCCGCAAGGCGATTCCCGCGCTCGCGGAAGATGTCTCGAAGCTGGATGTCGATCCGCGTCGGGCCTGGGCGCGGCTGAACGAATGCGCCGGTGAAATCCGGCTCGCGATCGCGGACTGGGACATGAAGGGCAGCGATGCGGCGAAGCTGGACGGGGTGCTGAAGGAAATCCTTGGCGAAGTGGAGTCCGGCGGTCTCGCTGCGATTCCAGGCTATCTGGAAAGAAAAGCCGTCCACCTGCAGGAACTTCGCCGACGCGATGACCGCGGTGCTGTGGAGAACATCCCGTGGTGGAAACTCGCGTTCGTGGCCTCCTTCATCGGCTTTTTCTTCCTGATCTTCGCCACCTGCGGTCCGAGCGGTTGTACCGCGACCTCGGCGACCTTCTGGGTCATCATCGCCTCGCTGCACCTGGTCTTGTTCGTGCTCTTCTGCTGAAGATCCACGCGCCGGGACGCCGTCGAGACGACGGCGTCCCGCATCGGACACGCGCGCAGACTCAGCCGCCGCAACCCTGCAGTCT
>JBIJAD010000302.1:0-5040 GCA_044345955.1 Lysobacteraceae bacterium | reverse complement strand
GGCCTCGACCGCGTTCAGGTAGACGATCGCGGTGCGCGCGCGATTGCCGGCGTGCGCGCGATCGATCCGCAGCGTGCCCGGCGGCAGATAGTCGCGATGCGGGAAGTACTGCTGGCCGGGCAGATAACGCAGCACCGTCAGTTGTTCGGCATTGGGCAGATCGATGCCGGATGCGGCCGCGAGCCGCAGTTGCGCCACGCGCAGCGCGCCGCTTTCCATCAGCGGATCGAAACAGGCCTCGCTGCTGGTGCGCACCTGCAGCGTATGCGGCACCCCGGTGACCGGGTCGGCGGTCTGCGAATCGTGCAGGTAGGGCCGCGCGCTGGCGATCAGCAGCCGGCATTCGTCGGCCGAGAACAGGCGATCGATCACCGCGACCCGCGGTTGCGTGGACACCACGCGCGCCGGCGGCGGACGCAGCGCATCCTCAATCGTGAGCTGTCGTGGCGGGCCTTCCGGTGCAGGCGGCGACAGGGTGAAGGCGGGCAGGCGGACGTAGCCGTTGGCTTCGAGCTGTGTCCACAGATCGGCGGCGGTGTCCGGCTGCGCTGCGCAGCCTTCGCCGTGCGCCAGCCGCTCGGCCAGCAGCATCGCCGCGATCGCACTGCCGCGCGCGGCGGCGCGTTCCAGCAACTGCAGGCAGAGGGTCTGGTCCTCGGGATGGGGTTTGCGTCCGAAATGGATCGCCGCGGTGAGCAGCGCCGGCGCGAAGTCCGCCTGCACCGCGCGATGCAGGCGTTCGTTGATTCGGCCGTCGCGCGGCAATGCGACGCCGCCCAGCGCGATCTGCATCAACAATTCGCTCGCCGCCGGATGCCCGCTGCGCTCGGCGCGCAGCAGCCATTCGCAGGCGGCCTGCGGTGCGGGTGCGCCGACGATCCCGTACAGCCGCATCCGAGCGACTTCGATCTGCGCCAGCGGATGCCCGGCCTCGGCCGCGCGCTGGTGCCAGGGCAGGGCCTCGGCCATACGCTGCGCATCGACCAGCGCGAGCGCGCAGCGGAAGGCGTCTTCGGGCGTGCCGGTCGCAGCTGCGGCCTGCAGCGCGTCGAGGGATTCGGACGTGTTCACGGTGCGGATTCTACCGATGGCGGCGCTACAACTGCGATTCGATCGGCAGCCACGAAATCACCCGCGCGCTGCCGCGCTGCCAGGCGCCGGTGCCCGGCTCGCGCGCCAGCAGCGTCGGCGGCGCCGTCATCCGATCCAGCCAGCGCGTCTCGCCGCGCATGTCCCGATGCATCCAGTAGCTGAACTCGGGCCCGGCCAGGCGCGCGTATTCGTCGCGCACCGCACGTGCCAGTTGCGGGTCGTCGAACATCACGCCCATTTCGGTGTTGAGATAGGCCGACCGCGCATCGAGATTGAACGAACCGATGAAGCCGCGGCGATCGTCCACACTGTAGGCCTTGGTGTGCAGGCTGGCGCCGCTGCTGCCGAACAGGCTGCTGGCCGGATGCCACTGCGCGCGCAGCTCGTACACATGCACGCCGCCGCGCAGCAGGTCGTCGCGATACGGACGATACGCGCCGTAGACCGCAGCCACGTCGTTGGCGGCCAGCGAATTGGTGACCACGCCCACGGTGATGCCGCGTCCGGCCAGTGCGGTCATGCCCTGCGTGACCTCGGGGCCCGGCACGAAATAGGGCGAGATCAGCAGCACCTTGCGCTGCGCGGTCGACAGATCGCGCTCGATCCGGTGCACCAGCCAGTCCTCGCGACCGTCGTCCTCCCATTTGAGCGGCGGGTCGGCGACCAGATGGATGTCTTCGCTCCAGAACGGCACCAGTTGCTGCCGCGCGTAGTCCTGTACGCGCGACGAATCCGAGACCCGACGCAGATAGCGCTGCGCCTGCGGCCCTGCCGCCTCGGCCTCGATCGCCTCGGCGATCGTCTCGAAACCACCCTCCGGCGCGCGCGCCAGTCCCGCCAGCGGCACCGCAGCGGCGCTGTTCCAGTAACGGTCGAATATCGCGCTCGCTTCCTGCACCGCCGGCCCGAACAGCACAATGTCCAGGTCGCGGAAATTGACCTCGTGCCCGGCTCCGAAATACTCCACGCCGATGTTGCGTCCGCCGACCACGGCCACGCGGTTGTCGGCGATCCAGGCCTTGTTGTGCATGCGGTGATTGACGCTGACCACGCGCTGTACCAGTTCCACGATCCGCGCCGGGCCGGCGCGGTTGCGGAACGGGTTGTACAGACGGATCTCGACGTTGGGATGGCCGTCGAGCAGCAGCAGTTTCGAATCCATGCCCTCGGCGTTCATGTCGTCGAGCAGCATCCGCACGCGCACCCCGCGCTCGGCCGCACGCCAGACCTCACGCCCGAGCAGGCGGCCGGTCAGATCGTCGTGCCAGATGTAGTACTGCAGATCGAGACTGCGCCCGGCCTTCTGCGCCGAGATCGCGCGCGCCGCGAATGCATCGACCCCGTCGCTGACCAGCAGCGCGCCGGTCTTGCCCGGGTTGCGGGCCAGCAGCGGTGTCAACTCGCGATCCAGAGCGGTGGCGTCGGCCTGCGCTGGCAGCGCCCTGCTCGGGGCGCCATTGGCCGGCGGGGTCAGGTGGTCGGCCAGCAGCAGGCCGCTGCCGATCAGCGCCGCCAGCGAGAACGCGCCCCAGGCGGCGATCCGCCGCAGCCGCAGCAAAAAAGGGGTCAGAGTGCCTTTTTGCACGCTGACGCCCACGAAACCATCGGCTTTCGGACGAAAAGGCACTCTGCCCCCCTTTTCGAGGAGTATCCATGCCCGGACCGCGCGCCGGCAAGGCGGGCCGACGGGCCGGGCGCCCGGCAGCCCGGGAGGCTAGAATACGTAGTCATCCGAACCGCCCCGCACGGAGCGCGCATGAGCACGCCAGCCGCCCCCGCTCTCAACGAGCATGTCCCCGCCACCCGCCACGACGCCTCGCCACTGCGATTCGTCACCGCCGCCAGCCTGTTCGACGGCCACGACGCCGCGATCAACGTCATGCGCCGGCTGATCCAGGCCCAGGGCGCGGAGGTGATCCACCTCGGCCACAACCGCAGCGTCGAGGACGTGGTGCGCGCCGCGCTGCAGGAGGATGCCGACGCGATCGCGCTTTCCAGCTATCAGGGCGGCCATGTCGAGTACTTCAAGTACATGGTCGACATGCTCAAGGAACGCGGCGCCTCGCACATCAAGGTCTTCGGCGGCGGCGGCGGCACCATTACCCCGGAGGAGATCCGCGAACTGCAGGCCTACGGCGTCGAGCGCATCTACCACCCGAACGACGGCATGCACATGGGCCTGGTGGCGATGATCGAGGACGTGGTGCGTCGCGCCGGCACCGCCCGGCAAAACCGGGGTCAGAGTGCCCTTTCGCATGCAGCCCCGCACGAAACCATCCTCTCCCAGGCGAAAAGGCACTCTGACCCCGGTCTTGCCGGTTTCTCGGACGAAATCGCCATCGGCCGCATGCTCAGCGCGATCGAGGAAAGCGCCCTCGACGAATCCGAACTCGCCCACCTGCGCAAGGCATGGCAACTCGCCGGCGGCAGGACCCCGGTGGTCGGCATCACCGGCACCGGCGGCGCCGGCAAGTCCTCGGTCACGGACGAACTGCTCAACCGTTTCCTCGCCCATTTCCCGGAGATGCGCATCGCGGTGATCTCGGTCGACCCGACCCGTCGCCGCACAGGCGGCGCGCTGCTCGGCGACCGCATCCGCATGAATTCGCTGCGGTCGAAGCGCGTGTTCATGCGTTCGATGGCCACCCGCCGCCAGCACATGGCGACGAATGTGGTGTTGAAGGACTGCATCGCCTTCCTCAAGTCGCTTGGCTACGACCTGGTCATCGTCGAGACCGCCGGCATCGGCCAGAGCGATTCGGAAATCGTCGATCTGGTCGACTTCCCGATGTACGTGATGACCAGCGATTTCGGCGCGCCCAGCCAGCTCGAGAAGATCGACATGCTCGACTACGCCGAACTGGTCGTGCTCAACAAGTTCGACAAGCGCGGCGCGGAGGATGCCCTGCGCGACGTGCGCAAACAGTGGAAGCGCAACCGCGTCGCCTTCAATCTCGCCGACGAAGACGTGCCGGTCTATCCCACCATCGCCAGCCAGTTCAACGACCCCGGCATCAGTTGGATGTTCTTCAATCTCTGCCGCCTCCTGCGCGAAAAAAACCGGGGTCAGAGTGCAGTTTTCACCGGCGGCGAAACGGCGGGATCCGCGGGATCGGGGCACGCAGGAAAAGTGCACTCCGACCCCGGTTTTTCGTCCCGCTGCGACTTCAACCCGGCCGTCGACACCTCGCTGCGCGAACCCCGCGCCACCGTGCTGATCCCCGGCAGTCGCGTGCGCTATCTGGCCGAGATCGCCGAACAGGGCCGCAGCATCAACCGCCGCATCGAATCGCAGGCCGAGATCGCCGATCGCGCGCAGGGCTACTGGCAGTCGCTGGAGAGCCTCGGCGATGCGGCGCTGCCCAAGGCACTGGAGCTGTTCGCCGATGACGCCCTCACTGCCGGCGGCGACAAGACGCTGCTGACCCTGCGCCAACGCTACAACGACGCCGTCCAGGCGCTCGACTCCGAAGCGATCAAGCTGCTGCGCGAATGGCCGGCGCGGCTGAAGTCGATCACCGACGAGGTCAACGAATACCGCGTCCGCGACAAGACCATCCGGGTCGAGAACTACCGCGAATCGCTGTCGCATCAGAAGATCCCGAAGATCGCCGCGCCCACCTACAGGAGCTGGGGCGAGCTGCTGACCTTCCTGCAGAAGGAAAACCTGCCCGGTTACTACCCGTACACCGGCGGCGTGTACCCGTACCGCCGCAGCGGCGAAGACCCGATCCGCATGTTCGCGGGCGAGGGCACCCCCGAGCGCACCAACCGCCGCTTCCATTATCTGAGCGTCGGCCAGCCCGCCGCGCGCCTGTCCACCGCCTTCGACAGCGTCACGCTGTACGGCGAAGACCCGGCCGTGCGCCCCGACATCTACGGCAAGATCGGCAATTCGGGCGTCAACATCGCCACGCTCGACGACATGAAGAAGCTGTACTCCGGCTT
>JBIJAD010000301.1:0-5044 GCA_044345955.1 Lysobacteraceae bacterium | reverse complement strand
GCGCTCGCGGTGCTGGCGCCGTTCGCCGCGCTGCACACGGCGATGCCCCGCGGAGCGGCCTGGCCGCTGGCCGTGGTCGCGGCGATCCTCGGCCTGTGGCTGGCGCGACGCGAATGGCAGCGTCCGCTGTCGACCGTGCTCATCGACGGTGCCGGCGCGGCCAGCGTGGACGGCGTCGCGGTCGAGGACTTCCGGATCGACTGGCGCGGGCCGCTGGCCTTCGTCTCCTGGCGCGATCGTGCTGGCCGTCGCCACCGTCGCGGCCTGTGGCCGGACACCCTCGGTCCCGCGCTGCGGCGTGAACTGCGACTGCTCGCCGACCGTGCCGATGCTGGGCGCCGGCGCGGCGGAATGGCACCATAGCCGGTCCGCGCCGCAGGTCCCCACGCCGTTGCCCAGCCCGCCGTCGTCCAGAATGTTCACCCCCGTCCCCGTCGCCATCGGCCTGCGTTACCTGCGCGCGAAACGCCGCAACGGCTTCATTTCCTTCGTTTCAGGCGCATCGATGCTCGGCATCGGTCTGGGCGTCGCCGTGCTCATCACCACCCTGGCGGTGATGAGCGGATTCCAGCGCGAGATCCGCGACCGCATGCTGCAGATGGCGGCGCATGCCACGGTCAGCGCCGACGGCGCGCCGCTGCGCGACTGGGCCTACGCCATCGAGGAAGCCCATCGCGACGATCGCGTCGCCGGCGCCGCGCCCTTCATCGAGCGCCCGGTGATGCTGCAGGGCCCGCGCGAGGAGGGTGCCTTGCTGCGCGGGGTCGATCCCGCGCGCGAGCGCGAGGTCTCGGTGCTCGCCGAACGCATGCTCGACGGCGCCGATCTGGGGGTCCTGCGCCCCGGCGAGTTCAACATCGTGCTAGGTCGCGAACTGGCGCTGTGGCTGGGCGTGAACGTCGGCGACGACGTGATCGTCTACACCCCGGAATTCCAGAGCACGCCGCTCGGCGCGGTGCCGCAGATGAAGCGTTTCAAGGTGGTCGGCATGTTCGAGGTCGGGCACCAGGAATTCGACCGCAATCTCGCCGTGATCCACCTCTCCGATGCCCAACGCCTGCTGCGGATGGGCGACGGGGTCACCGGCGTGCGCCTGAAGCTGCACGACATGGATCGCGCCTTCGAGGTCGCGCGCGATCTCGCCGAGCGCCTGCACCGGCGCATGAGCGACGTGTTCCGGGTCAGCGACTGGTCGCGCGAGAACGCCAACATGTTCCGCGCGCTCAAGCTGGAGAAGACGATGATCGCGATCCTGCTCTCGCTGATCATCCTGATGGGCGCCTTCACTCTGGTGAATTCGCAGGTGATGCTGGTCACCGACAAACAGGCCGACATCGCGATCCTGCGCACGCTCGGTCTCACCCCGCGCGGGGTGATGCAGGTGTTCATGGTCCAGGGCTCGCTGATCGGGGTGATCGGCACGCTGTCCGGAGTGATCGGCGGGATCCTGCTCACGCTCAATCTGGAGCGGATCCTGCAACTGATCGAACGCATCTTCGACGCCGAGCTGCTGCCCGGCGACGTCTACTACATCACCGGGCTGCCGACCGAACTGAAGGCTTCCGACGTGTGCACGATCGCGCTGGTGGCGCTGACCATGGCCTTCCTCGCCACCCTGTACCCGGCCTGGCGCGCGGCGCGCACCGCGCCGGCGGAGGCGCTGCGCTATGAATGATCGCGGATCGGCGCAGACGGGGCGGGATGAAGTCGACGGCGCGGTGATCCGCTGCGTCGATCTGGCGATGACCTACGCCGAGGGCAGCCTGCGCACGCCGGTGTTCTCGGACCTGGACCTGCGCGTCGAACCGGGCGAGACCGTGGCCATCGTCGGCGCATCGGGCGCCGGCAAGAGCACCCTCCTGCATCTGCTCGGCGGTCTGGACACGCCGACCGCGGGCGAGGTGTTCGTCGCCGGGCACCGGATGAGCGCGCTCTCCGACGCCGAACGCGGCCGTCTGCGCAACCGCGCGCTGGGCTTCGTCTACCAGTTCCATCACCTGTTGCCGGAATTCACCGCGCTGGAGAACGTGATGCTGCCGGTGCTGCTGCAGGGCGTCGCGGTCGCCGAAGCGGGTGCCCGCGCGCGCGCGCTGCTGGATGCGGTCGGGCTGGGGCACCGGTTGGAACACAAGCCCGGCGAGTTGTCGGGTGGCGAGCGTCAGCGCGCAGCGGTGGCGCGTGCGCTGGTGAACCGGCCTGCCTGCGTGCTCGGCGACGAACCCACCGGCAATCTCGACGAGAAGACCGCGGCGACCGTGTTCGATCTGATGCTGGGGCTCAACCGCGAGCACGGCACCAGTCTGGTCCTGGTCACCCACGACCGCGATCTGGCCCGCCGGCTGGACCGGGTGCTGGAACTGCACGATGGCCGCCTGCAGTCCGTCGCCTGAGCGGGGATCATGACGGAGGCAAGCGCCAGGCGCCGGGGACTTCCCGGACTGCGCAGCATGTCGCAGTGCCGTGGCGGCGGTTCCGGATTCCTTGACCAGCCAAGGGGGATCGGGCTATGTTCGCCTTAACGCAGCCTGAGGATGCGTGCGGGGCTGTCGGCCCCCGCGAACCGCGTGCTTCCGCGGTTGTGCGGGCGCAGGCAGGTATTCCGGACAGTTGCAGAAAAAAGGACGCCGTGGCGGTTTGCGATCAGCGGACGGTCGGCGGCGAAGATCGGAGCGAGGAGGGGGCCTGATCCGTCGTGACAACAGGGATTCCGTCGAACCGTGCCCGGCCGCTTCGTGTCCGGTGCCTTTTTCCGTCCATGTCCGCGCCGGTGCGCTCGCGCCCTGGCCACGTGCCGTCGGCTTGCGTCCGATGTCCGTGATCCTCACCCGCGGCCGCCGCCAGGTGGCTGCCGCCGTTCCAGTCCTTCTCTCCGATCTCTTTCCGGGTGGCGTGTGAAATCTCGAATCTCGATCCTGACCCAGTTCCTGATCTGCGCCGCGATGGCGTTCGCCCTGTCCGCCTGCGCCACGCGCCCCGCCCCGGATTTCGGCGGCCGCTGGAAGCAGATGAACCAGTTCTCCGAGGAGACCCAGGCGATTCCGCTGCAGGAGGCCTACATCTTCTATGCCTCGCCGATGGACCGCACGCTCAAGAACATGCTCGAGCGCTGGGCCGACGACTCCAACATGGTCCTCACTTACCGGCATCCGATGGACTACACCCTGTACGCCGGAGTGGCGGAGATCCGCACGCCGAGCCTGCAGGAAGCGCTGTCCCAACTGAACACCGCCTACGCCGACCAGCAGGTGTCGATCAGCGTGAGCGGCAACGAAATCGTCGTCCGCATCTCATCCGGCGGCGGCGCCGGCCGCTGACCGACGACGAGCCCGGCGGCGTCCTCGCGGTGCCGCCGACCGCGCAAACATCCGCGCGATATCCGCGCGAACACACCGGAATACAGGCTGCAGAATGTTCGGCAAGAAAAAAGACTCGCAACAAGTCGAAAACACCGCCGCGAAGGGCGTGAACTTCGAGGTTTCCATCGCGGACATCGCCCGGCGCAGCGAAAAGCGCGCGTGGATGATCGCCTGGACCTCGATCTTCATGGTGCTGGTGATGATCGGCGGCTTCATCTACATCCTGCCGCTCAAGAAGGAAGTGCCCTACCTGATCATGGCCGACGCCTTCACCGGTCAGGCCACGGTGGCGACCCTGCGCGGCAACTTCGATGCGCCCAACAGCATCACCCAGAGCGAGGCGGTCAACCGCGCCAACATCGCCCAGTACATCACCGCCCGCGAGTCCTTCGACGTGGCGATGATGAATCTGCGCGACTGGGATCTGGTGAACGTGATGTCCTCGCCCAACGTCCGCAACGCCTATGCCGCTGTCCACTCCGGAAACAACCCGGACAGCCCGTTCAAACGCTACGGGCGCGACCGCGCCGTGCGGGTGAAGATCCTGAACATCATCCCCGAGCGGAAGGGGACCGGCGAGAAGGCCAGAAACAGCGCCACCGTACGTTTCCAGCGCGTCGAATACGACAAGAAGACCGGCGACACCAAGCCGATCGACAGCAAGATCGCGCGCATCGAGTTCACCTACAAGGCGAACCTCGCGCTCGACGACCAGCAGCGCTACCTCAATCCGCTCGGCTTCCAGGTGATCGAATACCTGGTCGAAACCGACTACGCGGCTTCCCCGCCGGTCGAGAACCCCGTCTCCGCCCAGCCGCAGGCGCCCGGAACCTTCCCGGCCCAGCCGGGTGGTCAGCCCTATCCGGGTCAGCCGATGCCTGGCCAACCGATGCCGGGTCAGCCGATGCCGGGTCAGCCGATGCCGGGTCAGTCCATGCCCGGCCAGCCCGTGCAGCCGGGACCGGGCGGGACACAGCCGACCGGCCAGGTCTATCCGGCCGCGCCCAATTTCGGCCCGCCCGGCACCACCGCGCCGCCGACCCAGCCCCAGTTTCCGGCCGGTACCCAGCCGCAGCAGCCTGCGGCCGGGCAGGTTCCCAATCAAGTCAATGGAGTAGGCACCCGATGATTCGCTTGCAACGCTATTGCCGTGCGTTCCTGCTGTGCGTGCTGGCGTCGATGACGCCGGCGTTGCCGGCGTTCGCGCAGGTCATCGTCGAATACGAATACGAGCCCAACCGGATCTACGAGGTCCGCACCGGCCTGGGCATCACCACCCAGATCGAGCTCAGCCCCAGCGAGGAAATCCTCGACTACAGCACAGGCTTCAACGCCGGCTGGGAGCTGAGCCGGCGCGACAACGTGTTCTATCTCAAGCCGACGAACGTCGACGTCGACACCAACATGATGGTGCGCACCGCGACCAACTCCTATCTGTTCGAACTGAAGGTGGTGGCGACCGACTGGACCGCGCTGGAACAGGCCAAGCGCGCCGGCGTGCACTACAAGATCGCCTTCAGCTATCCGAACAACACGGTGTTCTCCGCCGCCGCGGCCGCCGTGGCGAAGGGCGCGCCCAAGCCGCGCCAGAGCGAGATCGACACCGAGCTCGACAAGAGCCGGGCTTACTATTTCGACTATTCGTACTCGACCCGGACCAAGAACAAGTGGCTGATCCCGGTCCATGT
>JBIJAD010000049.1:0-15183 GCA_044345955.1 Lysobacteraceae bacterium | reverse complement strand
ACTTGATGTTGCGGTACTTGATGCGGGTGAAGGCCTGGCCCTTGCCCGGCTTGACGTATTCGGTCTCGGTGATGACGCAGGGGTCGTTGTTGACCAGGATCTTCTGTCCGGTCTTGACGTCGTTCATGCCCAGGCTGGCCATGAGGTGCTCCTGAAAGGTGGTGATGGCGAAACGAAGGGGGGCGCCGCGCGGCCTGGCGGGGCCGGGCGGCTAGAATGGCGGGCTGGGCTCCGGCACTTCGGCGCCCCGGAACGATCCGGCCGACAGAACCGCCAATGATACCCGGTGCCTCCCCCTCCCTGCAGCCCGCCCCCGCGGCCGGCGCCGACCAGCTCCGTGTCGACCAGCCTCGTAACGCCTGGAAGCGCCTGTGGCGCGAGGCCGTGCGCGATCCGGTCGAACTGCTGGCCCTGCTCGGACTGGCGGGCCGGGTGCCGGGGTTGTCGGCCGACGCGGCCGCGCAGTTCCCGCTGCGGGTGCCGCGCGGCTTCGTGGCGCGGATGCAACCGGGCGATCCGCATGACCCGCTGTTGCGGCAGGTGCTGCCGCTGGACGAGGAACTGCGGCCGATGCCCGGCTTCGGCCTGGACGCGGTCGGCGACGGCGCGGCCAGGGCCGCCACCGGGGTGATCCGCAAATATCGCGGCCGCGCGCTGCTGATCGCCACCGGCAGTTGCGCCGTGCACTGCCGCTACTGCTTCCGCCGCCATTTCCCCTATGCCGAGGAGACCGCCGCGGCCGGGCAATGGGCCGAGGCGGTGGCCGCGATCGCGGCAGACCCGGCGATCGACGAGGTCATCCTCTCCGGCGGCGACCCGCTGTCGCTGGCGACCCCGAAACTGGCCGAACTCACCGCGCAACTGACCGCGCTGCCGCACCTGCGGCGGCTGCGCATCCATACCCGGCTGCCGGTGGTGCTGCCCGAGCGGGTCGACGCGGAGCTGACCGCCTGGCTCGCCGGCCTGCCCTGGCCGGTGGCGGTGGTGATCCACGCCAACCACGCCCGCGAATTCGATGCCGCGGTGGACGCGGCGATGGCGCGGCTGCGCGCGTGCGGCGCGACCCTGCTGAACCAGGCGGTGCTGCTGCGCGGGGTCAACGACGGCGTCGAGGCCCTGGCCGATCTCTCCGAACGCGGTTACGCCGCCGGCGTGCTGCCCTACTACCTGCACCAGCTCGACCGGGTCGCCGGCAGCGCGCATTTCGAGGTGCCCGACGCCGAGGCGATCGCGCTGCATGCGGCGCTGATGGCGCGGCTGCCGGGCTATCTGGTGCCGAAACTGGTGCGCGAGATGGCCGGCGATCCGGGCAAGCGCCCTCTGCCGTCCGGCCCGTTGTCCGGGGGCCCGTCGCTGGCGCAAGCTTGACCGCCCATCGCCCCGCCGGGGCGGACGAACGGCGCGTCCGCCGTTACCATAGCCCCAGCCCCCGGAGAGTCCCGCATGTCGAAAGCCAACGCCCCCGCGCTGCGTCTGATGCTGGTGGATGACAGTGTCGAAGAGGCCGAAGGCATCGTCAGCGGGCTGCGCAACGCCGGGATCGCGGTGCGCCCGCTGCGGCCGACCACCGGCGAGGAGCTGACCACGATGCTGGTCGGCCAGCCGGTCGATCTGGTGCTGGCCGCGCACTCCAGCCGCGGATTGCCCTTCGCCGAGGTCGAGCAGCGGGTTTCGACCAGCGGCAAGGACATCCCCCTGATCGCGGTGGTCGAGGATGTCGACACCGACCTGTTCGCCGACCTGCTCGGCGGCAATGTCCGGGCCCTCGCCCTGCGCCACAAGCCGCAGCAACTTCTGGCGACGGTGCGCCGCGAGTGGGCCGACCTGCAGGCGCGCAGTGCGCAGCGCCGGCTCGAAGCCCAGGTGCGCGAAACCGAGCGCCGCTGCGATGCGCTGATCGAATCCTCGCGCGAGCCGATCGCCTACGTGCACGAGGGCATGCACATCCGCGCCAACGCGGCCTATCTGGAGATGTTCGGCTACGCGTCCTTCGAGGACATCGAGGGCATGTCGCTGCTCGATCTGGTCGCACCCGACCACGTCGCCGGCTTCAAGCAACTGCTCAAGAGCATGAGCAAGGGCGAGCCGCCGCCGCCGCGCTACGAACTGGAGGCCCACGATATCGAGGGCAACAGCTTCCCCGCGGTGATGGAATTCACCCTCGCCCAGTACGAGGGCGAACCCTGCCAGCAGGTGATCTTCCGTCGCCAGGAACCCGCGGTCGATCCGGAACTGGCGCGCAAGGTCGAGGAACTGCGCCAGCGCGACCAGGTCACCGGCCTGCTCAACCGCCCGACCTTCCTGCACGCCCTGGAGGACGCGGTCTCCGACGCCGCGCGCAACGGTACCCAGCACGGTCTGCTGCTGATCGAACCGGACCATTACCAGCGCCTGCTGCACGAGATCGGCCTCGATTCCGCCGATACGATCATGGCCGCGATCGCCGAACGCCTGCGCAGCGAAGTCGGCGAGGGCGGGATCGGCAAGGGCATGATCGCCGCGCGCTTCTCCGAAAACAGCCTCGCCGTGCTGGTGCGCGGCGCCGACCACAGCGCCACCGAAACGCTCGCCACCCGCATCTGCAACACCTTCGCCGCGGAAGTGTTCGCGATCGGCCAGCGTTCCAGCGTCATCACGGCCAGCATCGGCGGCGTGCAGATCAGCCAGAAGAACGCCAACGTCAGCCAGATCCTGGCCAAGGCCGCGGCCGGCGTGCAATCGGCCGCCGGAGTCGGCGGCAACCGGCTGGAACTGTTCGACCCCAACGCCGTGGACCGCGCCGAAGCCGAGCGCATCCAGGCCTGGGTGGAACGCCTGCGCGATGCCATCGCGCAGAAACGCCTGGTGCTGCATTTCCAGCCCGTCATCAACCTGCAGGGCGACAACCATCCGGTCTACGACACCTTCCTGCGTCTGGACGCCGGCGACGGCGAGCTGATTTCGCCCACCACCTTCCTGCAGATCGCCGAGGACCACGGCATGCTGCCCGAGATCGACCGCTACGTGGTCGAGCGCGCGATCGAGCTGATCGCCCAGCGCGAGCACGAGGGCCGCCCGGTGACGCTGCTGGTGAAGGTCTCGCAGGCCTCGCTGCAGAGCGATGCGCTGGCCGCGACGGTCGGCGAGCAACTGGCCGCGCGTGGCGCCTCCGGCGAATACCTCACCCTGCAGTTGCAGGAAGCCAAGGTCTTCACCCATCTGCACGCGGTCCAGCAGTTCGCCGCCGCGATCAACACCTACGGCTGTCGCCTGGGCCTGGAACAGTTCGGCGCCGGGCTGGATTCGTTCCAGTTGCTGACCCACGTGCAGCCGCAGTTGCTGAAGATCGACCGCAGCTTCATCGAGGACCTGCCGAAGAACAACGAGAGCCAGCAGCGGGTGCGCGACATCGCGCAGAAAGCCCGCGACCTGGACATCCTCACCATCGCCGAGTTCGTGCAGGACGCGGCGAGCATGTCGATCCTGTTCTCGGCCGGCGTGGACTACGTCGAAGGCCACTTCCTCGCCGCGGCCGGGCCGGAGATGAATTACGACTTCGAGTGACGCCGGCCGCGAACGAAAAACCCGCCGAAAGGCGGGTTTTTCGTTTCAGCAAACAATGATCGCTGCGATCAGGCCACCACCGGCAGGCCCGACTTCACCGAGGCATTGCGCAGCGCCGCGATGCGCTCCTCCAGCGGCGGGTGGCTGAGGAACAGCCGGCGCAGGCCGTGGCCGACGCCGCCGGAGATGCCGAACGCGGCGACCTGCTTGGGCAGGGTGCTTTCGCCGTAAGTCATCGACAGCCGCTCCAGCGCCGCGAGCATCTTGCCGCGACCGGCCAGGGCGGCGCCGCCGGCGTCGGCACGGAACTCGCGCCAGCGCGAGAAACGCATCACGATGATGCTGGCGAGCAGGCCGAAGACGATGTCGAGGACGAGCACGGTGACGAAGTAGCCGATACCCGGACCTTCCTCGTTGCGCAGGATCACCCGGTCGACGATGTTGCCGATGATCCGGGCGAAGAACATCACGAAGGTGTTGAGCACGCCCTGCAGCAGGGTCATGGTCACCATGTCGCCGTTGGCGATATGGCTGACCTCGTGCGCCAGCACCGCCTCGGCCTCGTCCTTGTCCATCGCACGCAGCAGGCCGGTGGACACCGCGACCAGGCCCTTGTTGCGGCTGGCGCCGGTGGCGAAGGCGTTGATTTCGGGGGCGTCGTAGATGCCGACCTCGGGCATGCCGATACCGGCCTGCTGGGCCTGGCGACGGACGGTCTCCACCAGCCAGCGCTCGACCTCGTTGCGCGGCTGCTGGATCACCATCATGCCGGTGCCGCGCTTGGCGACCCACTTGGACATCAGCAGAGAGATGAAGGCACCGCCGAAGCCGAACAGTGCGCAGAACACCAGCATGCCGCCGTAATTGACGCCGTACTCGCTCGTGAAGGTGCTGAGGCCGAAGACCCGGCTGAGCACTGCCCACGCGACCGAGAACACCGCGATCACGGCGAGGTTGGTGACGAGAAACAGAGAGACGCGTTTGAACATGAACGGGATCCTTTGCGCGAATGCGCGCATCCTGGCGGGCGGAGCGCGGTGTGTGCGGGGCGGTGGTGCGGGTCAACCGGACAGGCCCTAAGCTGTGGCGGTGCCGGGCAGTTTCAAGACGGCGCGCTTCGACCGCCCCTCCGGACCCGCGGATGATTCAGCCGGCAGACACCCATGTGACAGATTTGCGACACCCGGAACTGCCGCAGGCGGCCGGCTACCGCGGCCGCTTCGCGCCGTCGCCCACCGGCCCACTGCATTTCGGTTCGCTGGTCGCGGCGTTCGGAAGCTGGCTGATGGCGCGTCGCGCGGGTGGCGAATGGTGGGTGCGGATCGAGGATCTCGACCCGCCGCGCGAGGTCCCGGGCGCCGCCGACGACCAGTTGCGCACCCTGGCCGGCTTCGGGCTGGTCTCCGACGGCCCGGTGCTGCGCCAGAGCGCCCGCAGCGCGCACTACCGCGCCGCGCTGGATCGCCTGCTCGCCGCCGGTCTCGCCTTCCCTTGCCCATGCAGCCGCAGCGCCCTGGCCGCCGCTGGCGGCGTGCACCGTGCCTGCGTGCAGGCGGCGTCGGATCGGACCGAAGTCGCGGTGCGCCTGCGGGTGGCCGGCGGCAGCCGGGTGGTGTTCGAGGACGCCCTCCACGGCCGCATCGTCCAGGACGTGGACACCGCGGTCGGCGATTTCGTGCTGCTGCGCGCCGACGGCTACTGGGCCTATCAACTGGCGGTCGTGGTCGACGACGCCGAACAGGGCATGACCCACATCGTCCGCGGCGCCGATCTGCTCGACTCCACCCCGCGGCAGATCCTGCTGCAGCGGGCCCTGGGGCTGCCGACCCCGGCCTACGCCCATCTGCCGCTCATCCTGGACGAGAGCGGGCAGAAGCTGTCGAAGTCGATGGCCGCGCTGCCGGTGGGCGCCGCCGACCCGCTGCCGGCGCTGCGCGCCGCCTGGCGCGCGCTCGGTCAGCCGGCGTCGGTGTTGGCCGACGGCGGCGGAATCGCGACCGTACTGATGCGTGCGGTGACTGAATTCGATCCCAGTCTGATCCCGCGCAAACCGGCGACCCTCGCCGCACTGCACAATGGCCGCGTCATCGACGACGCCTAGAATCGGTCTGCAACCGATCACCGCCGCGGCCCGACCGCGGCGCTCGTCGCCACAGTCCACACACCACCACCTTGGAAGGGGAACCCGACATGACATCTCGCGTCGCACTCGTGACCGGCGGCACCGGCGGCATCGGCACCGCGATCTGCAAGCGGCTGGCCGACATGGGCCATCGCGTCGCCACCAACTACCGCAACGAGGAAAAAGCCCGCGCCTGGCAGCAGCAGCTCAAGGCCCAGGGCTACGACATCGCCCTGGTCAAGGGCGACGTGACCTCGCCCGAGGAGGCCGAGGCCATGGTCCGCGAGGTCGAACGCCAGCTCGGCCCGATCGACATCCTGGTCAACAACGCCGGCATCACCCGCGACGGCACCTTCCACAAGATGACCGCCCAACAGTGGCAGGACGTGATCAATACCAACCTCAACTCGGTGTTCAACGTCACCCGCCCGATCATCGAGGGCATGCGCGAGCGCAAGTGGGGGCGGATCATCCAGATCAGCTCGATCAACGGCCTCAAGGGCCAGTACGGCCAGGCCAACTACGCCGCGGCCAAGGCCGGCATGCACGGCTTCACCATCTCGCTGGCCCGCGAGAACGCGAAGCTCGGCATCACCGTGAACACGATTTCCCCAGGCTACATCGCCACCGACATGGTGATGGCGGTGCCGGAGGAAGTCCGCGCCAAGATCGTCGCCGACATCCCGACCGGCCGCCTCGGCACCCCGGACGAGATCGCCTACGGCGTGGCCTTCCTGGCCGACGAACGCGCCGCCTGGATCACCGGCTCCAACCTCGACATCAACGGCGGCCACCACATGGGTTGGTGAGTCCCGCGGGCGCCGGTCGGGACGACCCCGGCCGGCACCCGGATGTGAACCGGGTCACTCTTTGCCCTCGCCATCGCCCGCCGGACGGCAGCTTCCGGCCGACGAGTTGCAAGCGGCCGCGGCCTGCGCCATGCTCGCGAATCGCCTTCTTTAGAGTAATGGCTCCATGGCCGTCACGCGGATCATCAAGAAGTATCCGAACCGCCGCCTCTACGACACCAAGATTTCCAGCTACATCACGATCGAGGACGTGCGTCAGTTGATCGTGGACGGCGAGGACTTCGAGGTGCGCGACGCCAAGTCCGGGGAAGACCTCACCCGCCAGGTCCTGCTGCAGATCATCGCCGAGCACGAACAGGAAGGCGAGCCGATGCTCTCCACCCAGTTGCTCAGCCAGATCATCCGTTTCTACGGCGACTCGATGCAGGGCTTCATGGGCAACTACCTCGAACGCTCGATGCAGATCTTCCTCGAACAACAGCAGCAGTTCCGCCAGCAGATGGGGGGCCTGATCGGCCAGACCCCGTGGACGATGATGAACCAGCTCACCGAGCGCAATCTCGAGCTGTGGCGCGAGTTCCAGCACAACCTGATCGGCGCCATGGGCCGCACCGCATCGCCCAAACCGCGCGACAAGGCCGCCGCCGGCGGCACCAAACCGCGCGAGGAATGACCGCGACGCAGACCCGCGCGCGGCTCCGCCGCGCACGGTCGCGGTCGTCCCGCGGCCGACCTCCCACACCGAAAGATCGCATTCCACAGGGGATTCCATGACCGACAAGCGCGTGGCCGTCGTCACCGGCGGCATCGGCGGGCTGGGCACCGACATCTGCCGGGCCCTGGCCCGCGCCGGACGCCGCGTGATCGCCGCCGACCTCGGCAGCCGCAGCGAACGCATCGCCGAATTCGAACGCGACACCGCAGGGCTCGACATCCGCTTCGAGCCGCTCGACACGGGCGATTTCGACGCCTGCGGCGCGCTGGTGCGCAAGGTCGAGGCCGAACACGGCGCGCTCGACATCCTGGTCAACGCCGCCGGCATCACCCGCGACGGCACCCTGCGCAAGATGGACAAGGCGCAGTGGGACGCGGTGATGAACGTCAACCTCGACAGCGTCTTCAACATGTGCCGGCACACGGTCGACGGCATGATGAGCCGCAGCTTCGGCCGCATCGTCAACATCAGCTCGGTCAACGGCCAGACCGGCCAGTTCGGGCAGACCAACTACGCCGCGGCCAAGGCAGGCATGCACGGATTCACCATGGCCCTCGCCCGCGAAGTCGCGCGCAAGGGCGTCACCGTGAATTCGATCTCGCCCGGCTACTGCGAAACCGCGCTGGTGATGGCGATCCCCGAGGACATCCGCGCCGGCATCGTCGACAAGGTCCCGGTCGGGCGCCTCGGCAAGCCCTCGGAAATCGCGCGCACCGTGGTCTTTCTCGCCGACGACGAGGCCGGCTTCATCACCGGCGCCAACATCCCGGTCAACGGCGGGATGTTCATGAGCTTCTGAACCGGTCTACCATCCGGCTTTCACTCGCCCTTTGCGATCTTCGACATGATCAAGCTCACCGCGCCCAGCACGCCCGCCTTCCTGATCTCGCTGCTGCTCGGCGGCGCCGGGATCGCCGGCAAGCTCGGCTATTTCGCGATCGCCGCGCCCAACGCGTTCTGGCTGCTGACCGTCGCGTTCGTGCTGCTGCTGTTGTCGACGATCTTCCGCGGGCTGTGACGGAAACAAGAGGGTCCGAATAGGGTGCGCCTCGGCCTGGGGTCTCCCCACGTTATTTGCAAAAATCGCGGGAAAACTGCGCTCGCAATGCCATCCGTCAGCCGGCGAGGATTTTGATCTTGATCTACCGGGGCCCCTGGTTGCGGCGGGATTCGCGGATCAGGCCCGCAGGGCGCGCGGCAGGATGCCGCGCGTTTTTCGACCAGCACAAGGATGTGCTGTCGAAAAACCCCGCGAAGCCCGCGGACCCGGCGCGCAGCGCCGGGCGCAACCAACGGGGTGTGCTTTCTTTTGGTGACTTCTTCTTTGCACAAGCAAAGAAAAGTCACTCGCTCGCGGCAGCGAGCGAAACACAAGACCGAGAGGAAAGCCTCGCCGATTTCTGCTGTTGAATCGATCAACAGCAGGTCCCTCGCCGATGGCTCGGGATGACAGAAGATGGTCGAATCGGCTTAACTCATTGAACCATTTAAGGAAAACGTGGGGAGACCTCAGGCCAAGGCGCACCCTATGCAGCTTCAGAGGCCTGCGAGCGGATGTCTGCGGCTCGCCGCTGAAGCGGAGTGTGGCCGCTATCTGTCCGCGAGCGCAGCGGACAGGGCTTCGGCGAACAGTCGCAGGCAAGACGGGTCGGTGACGAAGTGCAGGTCGCAAGACCATGCGCCCGCCCGGATCGCGACGGAGACCACCGGCTTGCGGCTGTCGATGGTGTCGGCACGCGCGCCGAACACCAGCGCGACCATCTGACCAGGGAGACGGGCCAGATCGAACCGCCCGTCGAGAGCCTCGGGCGCGAGCGCTTCCAGCGGACGATCGACCCAGCGTCGGATGTGATCGCACAACGCCGAGAGGTCTCCGGCAGAGAGCCACACGCCATCGATCGCGGCCGAGCCCGGCTGCGAATGCTCACCATCCCAATGCGTCGCATTCAAGCGGATCGACGCATCGAACCCGGATTCGTGGACATAGGCGCAGCGATCGCCGAAGGCGAACTCGATCGATGCATCGCCGGAGTTCGAGCACAGGACCGCCGTCATGGGCACGCGCGTACGCTCAACGCCCACCCGCACCCTCGCAGAACTTCTGGCGATATGCCATCGCCTTCGGCATCAACGCTTCGAGGTCACGGATGCGGGTCTCGGGGCTGGGATGGGTGGAGGAGAACTCCGGTGGGCGGGCGCCGCCGCCGAGTTGGCCCATGCGCTCCCACAGCGGCACGGCTTCCTGCGGGTCGTAGCAGGCCGCGGCGGCCAGCATCAGGCCCACGGTGTCGGCCTGGGTCTCGTGTTTGCGCGCATACGGCAACATGAAGCCGTAGCCCATCGCCGCCTGCATCATCTGCTGCTGTTGCGGGTCCATGCCGCTCATCGCGCCGGCGACCTGGCCGATCTGGCTCAGCTTCTGCTGCGACATCCGCTGCGCGCCGTGGCGCAGCAGCGCGTGCGCGATCTCGTGACCCATCACCACCGCCAGCGCGTGCTCGTTCTGCGCGACGTCGAACAATCCGGTGTACACCGCCATCTTGCCGCCGGGCAGACAGAAGGCGTTGGCCTGATCGGATTCGATCACGCTCACCGCCCATTCGAAATCGCGCCAGATGCCGTTGGCCTGTTTGCCGTTCTCGGCGGCCAGCGCGGCCTCCACTTCCGGCACCTTCGCGATCAGCCGCTGCGCGATCTCGCGCACCTTCTGCGCGTCGGGATGGCGCGGATCGATCGGGCGTTCCTGCGACAGGATCTGCCGATACGCCTCCAGGCCCATCGCGACTTCCTGATCGACCGAGATGCCGCTGTCGATCAGCACCTTCTCGCCGGTGTAGGGGTCTTCGGTGCGGTTGGAGAACCAGTAGAACGCCGCATAGCCCACCGCCAGCAGCAGGATCACGAAACGCGGATTGATCCCGCCGCCGCGACGGCCCTGGCCGCCGCCGGATCGCATGCTGCGGGACTGCATGCCGCCGAAGGGGTTTTGTCGCATGTGCGCGTCTCCTACAGATCTCTCACCACACGGAAACCGGTCACGGCATTGGTCGCATCGGCCTCGGCCTGGCTGCGCCAGGCCGCGCGGCTCTGCGCCGGCGAATTGGCCCAGGCCCCGCCGCGCACCACGCGGATACGGCAACCGGGATTGACCCAGGCCTCACCCTGGGTCGGCGCACGCCGGTAGCCATCATGCCAGCAATCGGCGACCCACTCGCTGACGTTGCCTTCCAGATCGTGCGCGCCGAAGGCGTTGGCGCGGAAACTCGCCACCGGGGCCGGCCCCCAGTGACCATCGCGATACCCGGCGAAGGCGTTGCCCCAACTGCGCCCGCCGGGCGAACGATCGCCGCCGCCGGTGAGGTTGCCGGTGCCCGGTTCCGGCGGACGGTCGCCCCAGGGATAACGTCCGACCGCACCGCTGCGCAGCGCGTATTCGAACTCGGCCTCGCTGGGCAGCCGGTAACGCTGCCCGGTGGCCTCCGACAGCCAACGCGCGTAGGCCTCGGCGTCCTTGGCGCTGACGTGGAGCACCGGCATGTCGTCGGCGGCGGGTCGGCCGGCATGATCGTGGCGCCAGTCCACTCCGCTGCGGCGCACGAAATTGCCGCCGCGCTCGTCGTAGACCAGCGAATGCCCGCGCCGCACCGCGCGCGGACGATGCCCGCTGGCGGCCACGAAGCGGCGGAATTCGGCCACCGTCACCTCGGTCTGGGCGATCGCGAAGCCGCGATCGAAACGCACGTAGCGCGCCGGACGCTCCGAATCGCTGGCGTCCGGCTCGCCGTCGCGCGCGCCCATCCGGAACCCGCCGTGCGGGATCACGACCATCCGCGGGCCGCGGCCGCCGCCACGCAGCGCGTCGGTGAAACGCTGGCCCGGCCGCATCAGGCCGTAATGCGCGGCCAGATCGATCCGCGTGCGCAGTTCGGCCGCGGCCGGGTCGCCGGGTTTCGCGATCCGCAGCAGTTCGGCGAGTTTCTCGCGCGCCCACGGCAGATGATTCGGCCGCTGCGGCTGCGCGAGCAGAGCCAGGCCCTCGTCGCGCAGCCGCGCGATGTGGATGCGGCGAATCTCCTCGACCAGCACACGCCCGGTGTTCGTGGTTTCGAAACCCGGACGCACGGTCTCGGCCAGGTCCAGCCAGCGCTCGGCGGCGACGAAATCGACCTCGATCGCCGCCTGCTCGGCGCGCCGCAGCAGCGCGCTCTCGACCGCGGCCACGCCCTGGCGCGCACGCGCCTGTTCCGGCGCCTGCGCCAGCACCTGACGGAACAGCGGCAGCGCGCCGCCTTCGCCGCGCTCGCCCAGGCGTCCCGCCGCCAGTTCCGCCTCGGCTGTCGTGTTCAGTTCCCACAGCCGCTCGGCCTGATCGACGCGCTGCAGATACGCCTCGCCGCCCGGCACCCTCGCCAGGCCCACCGCACGCATCACCGCGCCGATCGCCTGCGCCCGGCGCAGGCTCGCGATCTCCTCACCCGACGTTTCCATCGCCTCCTTCAGCGCCGCATCGCCGGCCGCGGCCAGCGCCGTCAGCGCGCGCGCCAACCCGGATTCGGCCTGGGCATCGGCGGGGTCCAAAGCGCGCAGCGCCAGATACAGCGGAATCGCCGAATCGGCGTCCTCGTACAGCCGGACCTCGGCCAGCGCCGCTGCCGCCCGCCGACGCGCCGCAGGCGCATCGGCCGCCGTCAACGCCGGCGCCCGCACTCGCCAGGTCAGGTGCTCGGCGATCGCATCGTCGCCGCTGACCGTCACCTCGCCGGCGGCCTGCGCCCCCTCGGTCGCGGACGGCGCATCGCCGGCCTCGCGGCGGCCGCGATCGCAGCCGCCCAGCAGGGCCAGCGCACCCGCTGCGAGGAGGCTCAAGGCCCAAATCCGCCGTGTCGCACGCACCGCCACGCTTCGCTCCACAATCCCGCGAGGCTGCCACCTTACCCGATCACTCCTGCATCGATCCGGCCTGCGCCCCGTCGCCATGCGGTTACGATACCCGGCCCTTTGCCCCGGACCCGCCCGTGCCCCGCTGGATCGCCGACCCCGCCGCACTCGACGCCCTCATCGCCGCACCGCCGGCCCTGCTCGCGCTGGATACCGAATTCGTCCGCGAACGCACCTACTGGCCGCAACTGGCGCTGGTGCAGATCGCGCCGCAGGACGAGGACGACATCCTGCTGGTCGATCCCCTGGTCCCGGGCATGCCCGAAGCCCTCGCGAAGCTGCTGTCCGACCCGCGTTCGCTCAAGCTGATGCACAGCGCCGGCGAAGACCTGATCGCCCTGCGCCACACCTGCGGCGCGCTGCCGCGGCCGCTGTTCGACACCCAGATCGCGGCCGCCCTGTGCGGCATCGGCGCCGGGCTCGGTTATCAGCGGCTGATGCAGGAGTTGCTGGGCGTCGCGGTGGACAAGGGCGAAACCCGGTCCGACTGGCTGCGCCGCCCGCTGTCCGACGCGCAACTGCACTACGCCGCCGACGACGTGCGCCACCTCGAAGCCGCCTGGCGCCTGCTGCGCGACCGCCTCGACGCCGCCGGCCGCATCGCCTGGCTGGAAGAAGACTGCAACCGTCTGCTCGACAACGCCGAAGCAGACGCCCCCGAACGCTGGCCGCATCTGGGCATGCGCACGGCCCAGTTCCTCGACCGAGACGGCCAGATCCGCCTGCTGCGCCTGATGCGCTGGCGCGAAAACCAGGCCCGCGCCTCCGACCGCCCGCGCAGTTGGATCCTCGACAACGAACTCGCCGCCCTGCTCGCCCGCACCCCGCCCCGCGACATGGGCGAACTGCAGCGCGTCTTCGACGGCCAGCCCAAGGCCCCGCGCAAACTCGCCGGCCAAGTCCTCGACGCCTTGCACAGTCCCCTGCCCGACGAGACCGACATGCCCCCGGCCCGCGGCGACGACCGCGACCGCCAGGCCTACAAGCGCCTGCAACAGGCCGTCGCCGCCCGCAGCGCCGAACTCGGCCTCCCCGACGGCGTCCTCGCCTCCCGCCGCTGGCTCGAAGCCCTGCAGGACGGAGAAGACTGGCCCGGCGCCCTCGCCGGCTGGCGCCGCCGCGAACTCGAACCGCAGCTCGCCCCCCTGCTCGCCGCCCTGCCCGTCACCCTGTCGACCCCGGACCCGGCCCCGACTGGCGGCGGCTGATCCGGCGTTTTATACTGCGCGTCCCTTCGTGGGGCCATAGCTCAGCTGGGAGAGCGCGTCGTTCGCAATGACGAGGTCGGGAGTTCGATCCTCCCTGGCTCCACCAAATTCCAGACAAGAAACCCGGGCCGAGAGGTTCGGGTTTTTTGTTGGGCGGCGAAAGCCTGCTGCAGGCATGTCGTGAAGGTTGCCGTCACTTGCCGCGGGCCGTTGGCACCCCGAGCCCCCCAATCGTCTGGTTTTTGGAAGCCACGCGAGGCTGGATGGCACGCAGGCGATGCCTTGCGCATGAATCGACCGGACTCGGGTAAGGCCCCTCGGCCGCCCGCCTCACGGCATGCCGAGACATCCCGCGGACTTGCGCGGACTGAAGCGGCATTTGCCTGAGAATCCTGAAGGAAAACGTATCGGGATGTATGCTTCGCCGATATGGGCCACATGCTGCCTGGCGCTCCAGTGTCGATTCCGCGAGGGGGAAGAATGCACAAGGAAGCATCACAAGTAGATGCCATGACGGAGGCCGATACCTGTCGCGAGTTCGTTACGCCCCGTTTGATCGAGGCGGGCTGGGGCATCGAACCTTTCATCATCGGCGAGCAGCGAACGTTCACCAACGGCCGCATCATCGTGGCCGGCGGCAAGATCCGGCGCGGCAAGCAAAAGCGCGCCGACTATCTGTTGTATTACCGCCGGGACTATCCACTGGCGGTGGTCGAAGCCAAGGAACTTTCCCTCCCCGCCGAAAACGGCGTGCAACAGGCGCGCGAGTATGCGGAAGTCCTCGGCCTGAAGTTCGCCTACGCCACCAATGGTCATAGGATCATCGAGATCGACTACACCACGGGCACCGAGCGAGAGGTCGATCGTTACGCCGCGCCGGAAGAGTTGTTCGCACGGCTGACGGCCGCCACACGGTGGCCCGAGGCGGCAACCGGTACGGTGCTGGAACCCTACAACCTCGTGTCGGGCAAGGTCCCCCGCTATTACCAGCAGATCGCGATCCAGCGCGTGATCGAGGCCATCCTGCAGGGACGAAGGCGCATTCTGGCCACCTTGGCGACCGGCACCGGGAAAACCTGCGTCGCATTCCAGATCTGTTGGAAGCTGTGGAACAGTCGCTGGAACAGATCCGGCGAATATCGCCGTCCCAAGATATTGTTCCTCGCCGACCGCAACATTCTGGTCGACGATCCGATGGCGAAAATGTTCGCGCCGTTCGGTGACGCCCGCCACAAGATCGTCGGCAACGACATCAGTCAGAGCCGGGACATGTACTTCGGCATTTATCAGGCGCTGACCAACGGCAGCACCGATGCATTTCGGCAGTACCGCCGCGACTTCTTCGATCTGATCATCATTGACGAGTGCCATCGCGGCTCCAGCCGAGACGAGAGCGCCTGGCGTGCGGTCCTTGATTACTTCGAGCCGGCCGTGCAGTTCGGCATGACCGCCACGCCGCTGCGCGAGGAGTCCCGCGACAGCTACGAGTATTTCGGCAACCCGGTCTACACCTACAGCCTTCGACAGGGCATCGAAGATGGATTTCTGGCACCGTACCGCGTCCATCGCGTCATCACCACCGTGGATGCAGCCGGCTGGCGCCCCGGCAAGGACGAGTTGGACCGCTACGGCCGTACGGTGCCGGATGAGGAGTACCAGACCAAGGACTTCGAGCGCGTCGTGGCCCTGCGCGCACGCACACGAGTCATGGCCCGGCACCTGACCGACCTGCTCAAAGGCACGGATCGCTTCGCCAAGACGCTGGTATTCTGCGTCGACCAGGAACATGCCGCCGAGATGCGACAGGAACTCGTCAATCTGAACAGCGATCTCGTCAGGCAGTATCCC
>JBIJAD010000450.1:0-2920 GCA_044345955.1 Lysobacteraceae bacterium | reverse complement strand
CGCCGACGAAGGGGAGATCGGGCTCACCCACTTGTCGCACTTCCAGGATGTGGACAGGCCGACACCCGTGATTCTCACGACATCCCAACTTCTCACCACGGGCGTGGATGCCGAAATGGTCAAGAACGTGGTGTTGGCTCGCGTGGTGGGCTCTCGCTCCGAATTCAAGCAGATCGTCGGCCGTGGCACCCGCCTGAATGTCGACTACGGCAAGGAGTATTTCAACATCATCGACTTCACGGGCACCGCCACCCGTCATTTCGCCGACCTGGAGTTCGACGGCGAACCCGCTCTGATCGAAGAAGTGACGGTCGACGACAACGGGGATGTGGTCGAAACGGAGTCGGAAGAAATTTCCGGCATCGCCGAACCGGAAGCGGAATACATCGTCGAACCCGAGCGGCTGGATGGCGACGATGGCGAAGGCAAGTTCATCGACAAACCGACCGCCGAACCCCGAAAGTTCTATGTCGACGGCGGCGAAGTCGAAGTGATCGGCCATCTGGTCTACGATCTCGACACCGATGGCAAGAAGTTGCAGGTGGTCAAGTACACCGAATACTCCGGTCGCGCCGTGCGCACGCTGTATCCAAACCGCGAAGCGTTGCGATCCGCCTGGGCCGACCCGGATAACCGCGTCGAAGTGCTGCGCGAACTGACCGAACGCGGCATCAGCTTCGAAGAACTGGCCGCAGGCAGCGGGCAGCCCGACGCCGACCCGTTCGATCTGCTCTGTCATCTGGCCTGGAACGCGCCGCTTCGTACTCGTCGCCAACGCGCAGAGGCGGCCAGGCGGCAAGTGCAGGACCTGTTCGAGCAGTATGGCGAGACCGCCAGAGACATCCTCTCGCTGCTGCTCGATCGCTACGTCGAGCGCGGCATCCTGCAATTCAACACCCTGTCCGAGCTGATGAAGGTGCAACCCTTCGATCGCTACGGCACGCCTTCGGAAATCGCCACGCAGCACTTCGGCGGCGTGCGCGCGATGAAGGATGCCGTTTCGCGGTTGCAGACAGCGCTCTACCAGTAACGAGAATTCCCTCAGATGCCCCGATCCGCCAACAGCGACAAGCCCAAGACCCGGGCAGTACGCAAAGTCGACGCCCCGGTCACCACCCGCGAAAACCTCTCTGCCCTCATCGGCACCGCGCGCAAGATCCTGCGCAAGGACAAGGGCCTCAACGGCGATGTGGACCGCCTGCCGCTCCTCACCTGGGTGATGTTCCTCAAATTCCTCGACGATCTCGAAACTCGTCGGGAAGAAGAGGCCGTCATGGACGGCAAGCGCTATCAGCCCATCATCGAAGCCCCCTACCGCTGGCGAGACTGGGCCGCCCGCGACGACGGCATCACCGGCGACGAACTGCTGGCCTTCATCGGTCAGGACACGGCCGTCCGCGCGGACGGCCGTCGCGGCAAGGGGCTGTTCGCCTACCTGCGTGGTCTCGCAGGCGAAGGCGAAAAAGGCAGCCAGCGCGAAGTCATCGCCAACGTCTTCAAGGGCGTGCAGAACCGCATGGTCAGCGGTTATCTGCTGCGCGACATCGTGAACAAGATCAACAGCATTCACTTCTCCTCCAGCGAGGAGATCCACACCCTGTCGCACCTGTACGAGTCGATGCTGCGCGAGATGCGCGACGCAGCGGGCGATGCGGTAGTGCCTCACTTTGAAATCGGGGCCGGTCCCGGCCGTCGGGACAGATCCGGGCGAAGCTGAACGGGCGGGGCCGGTGCGGTAAGGTGGGCTGCCCCTCGGAAGGAAGCACCCCCCATGGAAGGCAAGTTCGTTCTGCTTCAAGTCGCCGTCAAAGCAACGGAGGATTACGACCGAAACAAGGACGTAAATGACCTTTTGAGTATCGCCAAAGGCCAATGCACGCCATCCGCAGGTATAGAAGAGCTAGCCCCAGGTGTTTGGCTGATTGACCTGCGAAAGAACATGCCGTTTCTAGGTCGGATATGCGCCGCTGCTCACCAAAAGTTGCCATACCGCCTCCTGTTCCTTGAACAGGCGCCAGAGTGGATCACCTACGGCGAGTGGAAGTGATCGACCTTCCGAAAACTACTTCCAAGCGCAGACTTTCGCGGTCTCGTTCTGCCAGCAGCCGCGATCGAACCTGAGTTCTCCGAGAGGGGTGTGAGCGTGGTTCGCACCCTCTTCTTCGTTCCAATGGCCCTCGGCTAGCTTCTTGCCGGTGATCCGCACGGCTGCGAAGAAGGTAAGCGGAAAGGATTCTGAGGCTCCGATCGTGAAGCTGCCGTCGGGGCTCATGTTGATGGGGCAGCGGCCATCAATGTACGTCCTGCCGCCCACCTCTAAGAGGCATCGGCCCGTGAAGGTGCTCTCCTCGTAGCCCGATGCGGCAGAGGCATCGGCCATGCCCTGCGGGGGCGCCTCAGAGGCCCCTTTCTCCGCTTTGATCGCGTTCTGGATAACCGGCGCGACGATGGCGACGATGATCGCGAGCAGGCACACGGCGGCCCAGATGCCGATGATCCACAGCAGTGCTGTCCTCCACCACGGACTCTTGCCCTTCAGCAGTTGCTTCTTCTTCTGATCGAACTCTCTCGGGGTCAGGACGCCCTTGTCCCGCAGTTCCGCCAGCCGGCCCAATTCCTCTGCCAGGTTCATCTCAAGCCCCCGTGGGCAACTGCTACGGTCCGTAGCTAGTGCTAATCGTAGTATGTCGAATCATAGTATTCAAACGCTGACCATCCGGGCATGCCCCGGGGTTCCGAAGAAACAGGTCTGGTCATGGTGTTCGCCGCAAACGTGCGGCGGCTGAGGACCGAGCGCGGGCTATCGCAAGAGGCGCTAGCCGAGGCTGCCGGCGTCCATAGGACCTACATCGGCATGCTCGAACGCGGCGAAAAGAACGTCACGATCTACAACATCGAAAGGATCGCGCGGGCGCTCGGC
>JBIJAD010000060.1:0-14245 GCA_044345955.1 Lysobacteraceae bacterium | reverse complement strand
GTCTTCCAGGAAGTCTCCGGCGGCCTCGACATCCTCAACATCAACGGCATCGAGATCCAGTCGCGCGCCTACATCGGCCGCTTCAACTTCAAGGGTCCGGACCAGCAGAAGATGGTCGGCAGCCTCTCGGGCGGCGAACGCGGCCGCCTGCATCTGGCCAAGACCCTGCTGCAGGGCGGCAATGTGCTGCTGCTGGACGAACCGTCGAACGATCTCGACATCGAAACCCTGCGCGCGCTGGAAGACGCGCTGCTGGAGTTCCCGGGCAACACCTTCGTCATCAGCCACGACCGCTGGTTCCTGGACCGCATCGCGACCCACATCCTCGCCTTCGAAGGCGACTCGCACGTCGAGTTCTTCCAGGGCAACTACCGCGAGTACGAAGAGGACAAGAAGCGTCGTCTGGGCGAGGAAGGCGCGAAGCCGCACCGGCTGAAGTTCAAGGCGCTGAAGTGACCGCGCGCCCGATCTTCGCCGGCCTGCTGTGCGCGAGCGCGCTCGCGCTGACGGCCTGCACGCGGCATTCGAACTCGGAACCATCGATGCTGTTCGCGGGCAAGGCCGTCAGCAGCACGGGCCAGCCGGCGGCCGGCGCGGACGTCGACATCACGTTCGAGGGCGAGCGCGGCGATCTCCGGCGGTACCGCACCCGGACCGGCGAGAACGGCTGCTTCGCGCAGGAAATCCGGAGCGGTTCAACGCAGTCGCTCGTCGACGGGTCGATCGTCACGCAGGTACGCCATCCGCAATACGGTCAGGCGAACGACGAAACCCGGGTTTCGGATCTCAAGTCCAACAGCTTCGTGCTCATCGTGCTGCCGAAAAGCGACGGGCCGATGCTGTCCTCGGAGTCCTGCCCGGAAATCGTGCTGCCCTCCGGCACAACCCGTCAGCCTGCGGCCCCGTGACGTTCTCCGGCGCATCGTCGCAGCGCGCGGAACCGCCGCACCGGCCGCTCGGCGCCATTCCGGAATCGTGGCGCCGATCACCCAATCGCCGCCGCGAATATCGACAGGCGTCATGACCCGAACCGAGCGAGTCTGAAACCATGGCCGACACTCCGAACCGGGATACGCCCGCACCGATGCGCAGCTTCATGGACCGCCTGCGGGACCGCTGGGAACACGCCGACACCCTGGTCTGCGTCGGCCTCGATCCGGAGCCGGCGAAGTTCCCGACGAAGTTCGCCCACGACCCCGACGCGATCTTCCATTTCTGCCGCGACATCGTCGACGCCACCGCGCCCTACGTGTGCGCGTTCAAGCCGCAGATCGCGCACTTCGCCGCCGCGCACGCCGAAGAAGCGCTGCGGATGCTGATCCTGCACATCGGCTTCCGCCATCCGGGCATCCCGGTGATCCTCGACAGCAAACGCGGCGACATCGGCAGCACCGCGCAGCACTACGCCAGCGAGGCCTTCGACCGCTACGGCGCGGACGCGGTGACGGTGAATCCGTATCTGGGCCGCGACTCGGTGCAGCCCTTCCTCGACCGCGCCGACAAGGGCGTGGTGATCCTGTGCCGCACCAGCAACGCCGGCGCCGGCGATCTGCAGGACATGACCATCGCCGGCCGCCCGCTGTACCAGCACGTCGCCGAGAAGATCGCGCGCGACTGGAACGAACACGGCAACTGCGCGCTGGTGGTCGGCGCGACCTGGCCGGAGCAGTTGCGCGAAGTGCGCGGGATCGTCGGCGACGTGCCATTTCTGGTGCCGGGCGTCGGCGCCCAAGGCGGTGACGTGCAGGCGGTGGTGCGCAACGCGCGCACCGCCGACGGCACCGGCCTGATCGTCAGCTCCTCGCGCGCGATCCTCTACGCATCGAACGGCGACGACTACGTCGAGGCCGCGGCGCACGCCACGCGCGCGCTGCGCGATCAGATCAACCGGCACCGCTGATCCGCGCACGAACGTTCCGAGACGCGTTTCGCGCTCTCGGCACGCATGCCGTGCATGCAAGCCGCGCATCGTGCTGCAATCGCGCCATCGACTCGACGGAGTGCGGACATGCGGATCTTCGCGGAGCGGCGGATCGCCCCGTGGGCACTCGCCACCGGCCTCGCGGCGCTGGTCGTCGTCGGCATCGCCTCACGGCGCGCCGAACCGGCAGGACCGACCGCGTCGGCGGAGTCCCCGCGCCTGCGGGTCGCGCCGTCCGCCGCTTCGCCCACGCGGGTCGCGACTGCGCCCGCCGACGCCGCGACCCGTCCGCGCATCCGCAGCCGGCCGCAGCCCTGGCAATCGGCGACGTCCCGCCCCGATCGCTGCAGCGCCGCGGCATCGGGCATGGCGTCCGCGTCGCGCCTGGACTCCCAGGCGGCGAGCTATCTGGGCAGCGGCGCCACCGACACGATCAACGCGGTCGAGATCGCCGCCGACTGCAGCGTCCTGGTGGCCGGACGCCTCGGTCCGGCGGCCGGCGCCGCCGCGCCGTCGCCGCTGGTGCCGGGCGTCGCCGCGAGCACCGGCGTGCTCGCCGAACTGGTCCAGGAAGGCCGCAGCCTGCGCCGCCAGCGCGGCTTCGGCGCGGTCGTCAACGACCTCGCCACCAACGCCGGCGACGCGGTGCTGGTCGGCGGCGACGCCGGTCTGGTCAGCCTCGGCGCGGATCTGCAGACCGTGCGCTGGCATCGCACCGATCTCGGCGCCGCGACCCGGGTCGCACTGGCCGACGACGGCACGGCGGCGGCACTGTTCGGCAAGACCCTGCGGATCTTCGACGCTCAGGGCACGCCCCTGGCCAGCCTGGGCTTCGGCGACGCCGCGGTGAACGACGTGGCGATCGATGCCGCCGGCGTGTACGTCACCGGATTCGCGCAGCGCGACGGCGGCCCGTGCTCGCAACTGCAGGTCGCCTGGGTGCGGGCCTTCACCCGTGCCGGCACGGAACGCTGGAAAGCCTGGGACTGGACTCACGCCCAGGCCGCCGCGACGAGTTCGTCCTGCGCCGATTCGCGCGGGATGCGGATCGCGACCGGGCGCGACGGCGGCCTCTACTTCGCCGCGGAGTCGGCCGGCGGCAACACCATCTTCCGCTTCCAGAGCCGCGACCTCGCGACCGCGGCGCCGAACGTCGCCACCGATGCCTTCAACACCGGCTACAACACCGCCTCGAACCACATCACCTACATCGCGCGTCTCGATCCGGCCGACGGCCGGGTGCTGAGCGGCCAACTGATCCTCTCGCGGCTGAGCGACGGCAAGGGCAACACCATCCGGCCGCGCGCGATCGACGCCGACGAGCAGGGTCGCGTCTATGTCGCCGGCGTCTCTGCCTGTTGCACCCAGAACCGCAGCGCGCTGACCTTCAACGGCGCAGGGCTCGCTGCCTACGCCGGGGGCGATCCGTTCGTGCTGGTACTCGCGCCGGATCTGCGCACGCGTCTGCTGTGGTTCTCGGCGGCGAACGGCGGCAAGGGCGAGGCGCTGGGCGTCGCGGCCTCGCGCGGGCTCGCGGTGCTGGCGAGCCGCGCGGACGCAGCGCCGATGACCCTGGACCGTGCGGTGCAGGCGACCCGACCCGCCACGGCGACCAGCACCGGCCACGTGCTGACCTGGTCGGTGGCGATGCCCTGACGCGATCTGCCGAGGCGATCTCCCGAGGCCACCGTCGGCGCGTCGCGGGCTGAGGTCTCCCCACTTCGTTCTCAGAAAATCTCGGGAAAGAGGTGTTCGCCATCCCATCAGATAACCGGCGAAGGTTTTGATCTTGATCTACCGGGGCCACTGGTTGCGGCGGGATTCGCGGATCAGGCCCGAAGGGCGCGCGGCAGGACGCCGCGCGCAGGCCCGAGCGCTCATGCGCTGCGCGCATGGGCCGGAAATGCTTTCTTTTGGTGACCTTTTCTTTTCAAAAGAAAAGAAAAGCAACTCGCTCGCGGCAGCGAGCGAAACCAAGGGCCGAGAGGAAAGCCTCAACGATCGCTGCCGTTGAATCGTTCAACAACAGACCACTCGCCGATGGCTCGGGATGACAGAAGATTGTCGAATCGACCTAACCCATCGACCTATTGCAGAAAAATGTGGGGAGAGCTCAGACCCCGGGGCGGCTCAGGGCGCGTCGCGCCGCGCAGGCACGACCGGCCGCTCCTCCCGCAACACGATCAGCCCATCCAGCACTTCGGCCCACGGCGCGGCGTGAACCCTGCGGTAGTTGATCGGGCGCGCCGCGATGGTGCCCAGCCGCTTCAACGCCCTGCGGTCGAGATAACGCAGATCGGCGCCGTCGGCGAGCGTTCTCGCCTCCAGCGACGCGGCGTCCAGCGGCGGCAAAGGATTGGGCGAACCGGCGGCGCCGGGATTCCCGAACGCGCCGGTGCGCGCGGTGAAGCCGACGACAGCGGCGCGGTCACCGAACGCGGCGTGCACATGCGCGCCGAGCGGACGCATCGGCGGGGCGATGCCGTCCAGACGTTTCGCCGCGTGCACGGTGGCGCACCAGATCACCAGCCTGGTGCCGCGCGGCCAGCGCGCGCGATGCCACTGCAGCAACTCGAACATGCCCAGATCGCGCATGTCGCCGTCGCCGGTCTGCGCCATGTCGAGATAACGCGCGTAGGCCGCCGCCATCGCGGCGATCTCCGACGACGGGCTTTCGCCGCGCGCCGCGACCGCTTCCCGCACCGCATCGCTGCAGGCGCGCAGGCGCCGCTGCGCGGCCTCGTCGAAGGGCTGCGCCTCGTCGTAGCGCCAGCCGTTGTGACGGTCGAACTCGACGCGGCAGGCGTCGCGGCGCTGCGGATCGAGCACCGCCGACAGCGCGGCGCCGAGTGCGCCCCGCGCGTAGTGTCCGTCCACGCCGCCGACCTGCGGATCGATGCCGCCCACGCGCAGGCGGCCGGCCGCGCTCTCGCGATGCAGGAAGGCCAGCAGCGGTCGCACCTGCCGCGCGCGCGACCACAGCGGACCGATCGCATCGCCGAGGGCGCGTTCGCTCGCGGTGCCGGCGTCGATCGCGCGGGCGTGATCGAGCAGATCGTAGAACTGGCTTTCGAACAGCACCGCGCCGAAACCGCAGCGCGCGACCAGACGCTTCAGTATCTCGGTCTTGACCTCCAGCGTGCGCCCGCCACCGTGGCTGACGTCTTCGCCGAGCAGCACGATCTCGCGCCTGCACAGGTCGCGGACCGCGCGCTCGATTTCCGCGCGTTCGCGACGGTCGAACATCCCGGCTTCAGCCACCGGAGGCTCCGCCGCGCGCGCGCAGACCGCGAGCAGCAGCGCGCACAGCGCGAGGGGAATGCCGCAACGTTTCATCGCAGCAGCGCGCGCAGGGCCGCGAAGGGGAAATGGGTCCAGATCATCGCGTAGACGCAGGCGCGCAGCAGCGGATGCCGGCGCGAAGCCTCGAACTTGCGGAAATACCGCGCCAGTCCGCGATGCTTGTGCCATTCGACGAACAGCGGCCGGCTGCGGCCGGAGACGCCGCGGATGTGCACCACGCGCACATCGTTGGCGACCGCGACGGACGCGCCGGCCTCGCGCGCGCGCCGGCACAGGTCGAGATCCTCGGCGTGCAGACGATAGCCTTGGTCGAATCCGCCGATCCTCGCGAACAGGGTGCGCGGCAGCAGCATCAACGCACCGGACACCGCGTCCACCGGCTGCAGGCTGTGCGCGTCGTCCGCCGGAATCTCGAGCCGGCGCGCCGACGGGCGGTGCAGCATGCGCGCGAACTCCGGATCACGGCGACGCGCGGCACCGTCGCGCACGCCGGCCTCGTCGACCAGATCCGCGCCGAGCAGCGCCTCGCCCGTGCGGGTCTGCGCATGCGCACGCAGCCGGGCAAGGCTGTCGGGCGCGACGAGACAATCGGGGTTGACGAAGACCAGCCACGGCGCGTCGCTGGCGCCGGCGCCCTGGTTGCAGGCGACCGCGAAACCGGGGTTGTCGGGATTGGCGACGAAACGCAGGCGCGGATCGGCCAGGGCGTGGCGCTGCACGATCGCGAGGGTGTCGTCGTCGGACGCGTTGTCGATCACCCGGATCTGGGTCACGCCGTCTGCGGCACGCAGACGATCGAGGCATTCGCCGATGGTCTCGGCGCTGCGGTGGGTGACGACGACCGCGGCGATGCCGGCGGCAAGCGGTTCGGTCGTCATCCCTGCGCCCCGCTGCGCTTCGGCGCAATGCCGGCACTGGATCGGGTACGGGAATGCATGCGCAAGAGCGAATCCCCCCTGCCCCCCTTTTGCAAAGGGGGGGAAAGCCGCGGGCGCGCTCCGGCCACCGGCTGCGTTGTGCTCGGCGACTGCGTTGCGCTCGGCGGTGGCGTTTCGCGGGCCGGGTGCGCCCGCGGGATACGATCGCCCGCATGCAGCAGAAGGCGGCCTGCCTCTCGCCCCCTTTGCAAAAGGGGGCCGGCGTCCGCAGCGCGGACGACGGGGGGATTCGCGTTTGCGTCGAAGCGCATCATGCCCCTTCCCCGCCGGGGAACAGATCGGGCTGGGTGCGCAGTTCGGCGTTCTCGAAGGCATGCTGCAGCGACGCGCGCAAGGCATGCAGCGGGTCCTGCATCAGGAACTGCGCCAGCCGCGCATGCCAGCCGGGCCAGCGTGCGGCGAGGGTTTCGATGTCGTCGCCCAGCGGTTGGCCTTCGGCCCGGCGGCCGACGAAAGCGGTTTCGCACAGCACGTTGCGCCATCCGAGCCCGGCCATGCGCAGCGACAGGTCGATCAGCGCCGCGTAGATCGAGGCGTAGCTGTCGGTGTCGAGGCCGCCGGCGCGGCGCCGTGCGCTGCCGCGCAGGAACAGCGCGTGCGCGACCGCCGAGGGCAGTTCGGGATGATGCGGCGGCAGCGCGGCGGCGGCGCGCGCCAGCCGCGGCGGGTCGTCCGGGATCGGCAGCACCTCGCCGATCCGCGGCCAGGCCACGGTCTCGCCGGCGTTGCACCAGGGCGTGGCGGTGGCGATCGCCGGATCGCGCGCGGCGCAGGCGACGAGCTGGGTGGCCCAGCCCGGGAACGGCACCGCGTCGCCTGCGAGCAGCAGCACGTCGGCGTCACCGCAGGCGCGGAGCATGTCGTCCAGATGCGCGGCCTCGCCGATCGGGCGCGGGCGTCGGGTGTAGCCGGCTTCCAGCGGCGTGCGCCGCAGCCAGCGTTCGACGATGGCCTGCGCGCGCGGGCCGGCCTGGGCATCGTCGGCCAGCCACACCCGGGTGCCGACCGGGGTGCCCGCGTCGAGCGCGGCGAGGCAGGCGTCGAGGGCGTCGTCGTCGACGCCCACCGGCACCAGCACGACGGGCATCGCAACGGCCGGCAATGTCATCGCAGTCCGCTCCTCCCCGTCCGCGGCCGCCGCGTCTCAGCGATGCGGCTGGGGCCCGGGCGGATCGGCCTTCGGCAGCGGCTGCAGGCCGCGGAAGCGACGCGAGTACTCATCGGTGAGATCGCGCGCGGCGCGCGGGTCTTCGACCAGGGTCGGGGTGATCAGGATGATGATCTCGCTGCGGCGCTGGGTGGCGGTCTGGCGGCCGAACAGCCCGCCGACGACCGGCAGCCGGCTCAGGCCGGGGAAGCCGCTGGAGCCCTTGGTGTCGGTGTCGGTGATGAGACCGGCCAGCAGCACGGTGTCGCCGCTCTGGATCACCGCGCTGGTCTTCATCCGGTTGGTGCTGATGCGCACGTTGCCGTTTTCGTCGGGCTCGCCGCGCGGCGCGCTGACTTCCTGCACCATCTCCACGAACACGGTGCCGTCCTTGGTCACGCGCGGACGCACCTTGAGGATGGTGCCGGTGTCGAGGTACTGCACCGAGCTGGTGGTGTTGTTGTTGCCGAGGATCGGATTGATCGAGACCGTGGTGATCGGAATGCGGTCGCCGACGTTGAGCGTGGCTTCCTGGTTGTTGCGGACCATGATCGACGGCGTCTGCAGCAGCTTGACGTCGGTCACCTGGTCCAGCGCCGAGATCACCGCCGCGGCGTTGCGGCCGAGGAAGGTCCAGGCCAGACCGGGATTGGTGCCGCCGGCCGGCTTGATGCTGCCGGCGAGCGTGCTCCAGGTATCGCGGCCGACCGCGCTGGGCAGACCGTTGTCGGTCACCGCGCGCTCGAAGAACCAGTTGACGCCGTAGGACAGATCGCCGGAGAGATCGACCTGCACCACCTGCGCTTCGATGTGCACCTGCAGCGGCAGCACGTCGAGTTTCTCGATCACGTCCAGGATCGACCGCCAGGCCGAAGCGGTGGAGCGCACCAGCAGGGTGTTGTTCTCTTCGATCGCGCTGATCGCGACCTTGTCGCCGCCGACTTCGAGGGTGACGCTGGCGCTGCCGCCGCCCTGCGCGGGGCCGAGCGACAGCGAACCGCTGCCGAGACCGCCGCCGGGGCCGGAGGCCGAACCGCCGCCCAGTTCGCTGCCGCCGTCCTTGCCGAGGTCGCTGCCGCCGCCGATCGTGCCGACCTGCGCGCCGGGGATCAGCGAGAAATTGCCGCCCTCGAAGCCGCCGGACCTGCCGCCGCTGCCGCCGAACACCTCGCTCAGCCGGCTCGCCAGATCCTTCGCGGTGACGTATTTCAGTTCGTAGGAATACAGGCGCACGCCCTCGCCGGCGCCGTCGATGCGCTCGATCCACTGCTCGATGTCGTTGAGGTAATCGGCCTGCGAGGTGATCGCCAGCACCGCGTTCGCGCCTTCCAGCGGCATGAACCGGAACATGCCGGCGACCGGCGACTTGCTCTGCTCGCCGAACACTTTTTCCAGATCCTGCACGACCTTGTTGGCCTTGCTGCTGGTCAGCGGGAACACGCCGACCGACATGCTCGACATCCAGTCGACGTCGAAGATCTGGATCGTGCGCAGATAATTCTCGAGTTCGGCGCGGGTGCCGGCGATGGTCAGCAGATTGCGACCGGGATCGACGGTGACGATCGCGTTGGGACGCGCGTAGGGCTTGAGCAGCTTCTCCATCTCGGTGGCCGAGATGTAGCGCAGCGGCACCACCCGCGATTCGAAACCGCGCGCGCTCTCCGGCGAACCGGTGCGCGGGGTGACCACGCCGGTGCCCAGCGCCTGATCGGCGGGCACGATGCTGTAGCGGCCGTCGCTGTAGATCATCCGCGCGTTGTTCCAGCCGAGAATCATCTCCAGCACCGACAGCGCCTGCGCCGAGCTGACCGGACGCGGCGTGGAATAGGTCACGGTGCCCTGCACGCCCGGCGCGATGGTGTAGTTCTGGCCGAGCATGTCGCCGAGGATCGCCTTGACCACCGCGTGGAGCGATTCGCCCTCGAAGTTGAAGCGCGCCTCGCCGCTGGTCGCGCCGATGTCCGGCAGCGGCGCCGCGGCGGCGGCGCTGTTGATGACCTGACCGTTGCCGCGACGGATCCGCGGCTGCGGGCGGCCGTCGGGACCGGTCGCGGCGTCGGCGCCCTCGACGAGGGGTTCGCTTTGCACCGGCGCGTCGCTCTGCCCGGGTGCGCTCGCGGCGGGCGGCGTCTGCGCGCGCGGCGGACGGTCCTCGGCGCGCTGGAACCGCGGCATCGGCGCCGAGGCGCAGGCGGCGAGCGTCGCGCAGAGCGCGGCGGCGAGGAAGGCGTGGGCGGAGGATCGCGAAGTCGTCATGCGGTATCTCAGGGAGTTTGGCCCGGCGTGTTGCCGGCGTTGCGCGCTTCCTGCGCGGCCTGTTGGCGGAGCTGGGCGCGACGCGCCTCGATCCGCCTGCGGATGGCCTCGAGCTGGGCCTCGGTGGACACCGGCGCGGTCGTCGCCGGAGCCGGACCCGCGGCACCGCCAGATCCGGGCGGCGGCGGCGGCGGACCGGCCATCTGCGGCGGAGCCTGCGGGCCGGGCACTTCGTTGCCGGGCGCGCCCGGCGGAGTTTGGTTGACGACGCCGGACGGGCCGGCAGCCGAGGGCATGGGCGCGGCGGCCACCGCCGCCGGCGGCATGGCGCCGCCGATGCCGTTGAACACGCGCAGGTCGAGCACCTTCTCGCCTTCCGGTCCGCGGAACACCGCCTGCCGCGGCTGCAGCGAGGCCAGGGTCCACTGCGGCGCGGTCTCCACCGCTTCGCCGATCTTCACCCGCACCGAGGGCGCACCGTCGGCAGCGGGCTTGAGGATCGCGAGCTGCAGGTCGCGCGCGATCAGCACGCTGGTGAGGGTGTAATCGAAAGTGTTGGCCTGGACTTCCGCACCGGCACCGGGAATCACGAATGGCTGCGGCCGGCGATTCTCGGAGAACACCGGGCGCAGGCCGATCTCGGCGTACTGCGCCTGCGCGCCCGGGCGCGCCACCGCCGGGATCCTGGTGGTCGGCAGCTTCTGCTCGGGCAGATCGTCGCCGACATCGCCGATGCGGCCGCCCAGGCCGAACAGCGCGAACAGCCACAGGCACACGCCCCAGCCGGCGATGCCGGACAGCAGCCAGGTCTTGGGACTGAGGCTATCGACGCGCATCGGCCCCTCCCTTCGCGGCGGGCGCGATGTAACCGTAGAGGTCGAAGGTCACGTCCACCCCGCCGCCGGTCGGCGCCTGATCGGGCGAAAAATAGAAACGCTGCGCGGTGATGTTGAGATTGTCGACGAACAGCCGCGGCGAACCGCTTTCCAGCGAGTGCAGCACCATCGCCAGCTCGGGCACGCCGCACTGCAGCCGGACCTGCACCACCGCGCGCGGGAAACGCTCCTGGCGCGGCTCGGTCAGCGGCGAGCGGTTCTGGATCGCGCAACTGCGGTTCTTGGGGCTGGCCTGCTGCACCGCGGTTTCCAGGCGCTGGATCAGCGCCGCGGTCGCCAGCTCGGTGCTGCGCTCGGCCATGAAGCCGGGCAGGCGCGCGGATTGTTCGCGCACTTCGCCGAGCCGTTTGCGGATCTCCGGCGCCTGCGCGAGGGTCGCGCGGGCGCGGGCGTCGCGCTCCTTGAGGTCGTCGATCCGGGCCTGCAGTTCCTGCATCGGCACCGTCCACCACGGATGCAGGGTGACGAAATAGATCAGCAGCAGTGCGGCCAGCAGCAGGCCGAGCGCGGCCCAGCGATCGCGTACGGAGGGGATGGCAGCGTTCATCGCCCGCCCTCCCCGCTCGAACGCCGATCGCGGCCTCGCTCGCGCGCCGGCGAGGTGATCGTGAGTTCGGCGTTGAGGGTGAAGCGGTCCTTGCCCTTGGTCTGCTCGGGCATCAGCGCGCCGGTGAGATTGACCGAACGCCAGAGTTTCGAGGCCTGCAGACGCTCGACCAGACGCGGTGCCTCGGGGCTGAGGCCGATGATCTGGACCCGCTCGCCCTCGATGCTGACCCGCTCCAGGAAGGTGTTGTCCGGCAGCCGGCGGCTGAGTTCGTCCAGCACCTCGACCGTGGTCGGGCGACCGTTGCGGGTCTCCTGCAGGAAGCGCATGCCCTCGACCAGATCGACCAGTTGTTTCTTTTCGTCGGCGACCTTGTTCGCCTGCTGGCTGCGGCGCTTGGCCTCGGCCTCGAAGGCGTCCGCCGCGGCGGTGCGGTTTTCGCGGATCTGCCACAAACCGGCACCGATCGCGACCAGCGCGATCGCGACCAGCGCGAGATTCCAGAACGCACGCGGGTCGCGGCGTCGGCTGCGCTGCACGCCGGGCAGCAGATTCACGCCCAGCGGCTGGCCGTCGCCGTCGGCCATGTCCACGCCGGCGAGGGTCGCGGTCAGCGGCGCGCCCAGCGCGGTCAGGGCGCGCTCCAGCGTCGCCCGCGGCACCACGATCAGTTCGGCGTCGACCTGACCGTCGCCGCGACGGCCGAGCAGACGGGCGTCGTAATAGACCTGATCGGCCGGGAACGGCGTCTGGCGGTCGATCTCGAAACCGAGCACGTCGCGCAGACGGTCGGCCGCGGCCGCCGGCAACGACAGGCGGCGGCGCAGGCCATCGCCGGCGGGCAGCAGCAGCCAACGCGGCAGGCCGCCGATCCGCGGCGTCAGCAGACGCGAGACCGGTTCGTCCTCGGCGTGCTCGGCCGGGTCCCAGGGCAGTTCGGCCAGGGTCCGCAGCGAGGGCTCGCCGGGCTGCGCCGGGACCGAGAGTTCGAGGCTCAGCGCACCGTCGGTCCGGCGCAGCAGCAGCCGCTGCTGAGCCAGACCGAAGACCGCGCGCAGCCGCGCCGGCAGCCAACTGGCCAGCGCAGTGATCCACCAGATCCAGAAGCCGCGCAGCCTAGGACGGGCGCGCGCCGACGCGCTCTGCGGCGCGGCGGCAGCTCTCGGCGGGGTCGTGTTGTCGGCGGTCGTGCTCAGATCAATGCCTCTCGGATCCTGTCCTTCCACACCGGGCCCTCTCGGGCACCGTCCTCGTCGCTGCGCGGCCGATACCCGCAGGCACGGCCCCGACGACGCGTTTCCGCGGCCGCAGCGACGCCGCGAGCGCAGACCGCCCGGCCCCGGGGATACCGGAGCCCGAGCGGGCAACCGACCGGGCCGGGACCGGGCGCTTCGCGGCGTTCATCGCGCGATCGCTCCTTCTTCCCAGCGCAGCGGAGTGTAGGCCGAACCCGGCATTCCGCTGTTCCCGGCGCGCACGACGGCGCGCAGGACCGAGACGCGACCGCCACGCAACCGCGCCCGGCTGTCGATACTATACGTGCCCGTGCCGGCACCGACGAGCGCCCCGGCCTCGCCGGGACCGCGCGGGCGCCGACGCTCGGCCAGGGCCCGCTCCGCGTCCACGCCCATCGCCCGCAGCACCTCGGCGCTGGCGTACTGCTCGTTCGGCCGGCCCTGCCCGCTGTAGACCGTCAGATGCGGCGCGAGTTTCGCGAACAGCTCCGGGGTCATGCCCAGCACCAGTTGCGCCTCCGCCACGCTCTCGATCGGCGCGTCCTTGGCGCCGTAGGGTTTCTCGGCCGCACTGTAGTCGCCGTCCTCGGCCCCACCCTCGGCCTGGGTCAGGCTGTCGGGGTCGCGCCAGTCCAGGATCGCCGCGGCCAGCGTCCGCGCCGGCTGGCGCTCTTCGCCCACGGCCTGGATCAGTCCGGCGATCAGCTCCAGATCGGTGGCATTCAGATCGATCTTGCCGGACTCGTCGACGATGCTCACCGTCACCTCGGCGCCGGCGTACTCCCAACGGTATTCGCGGCCGTCCGGCAGCCATTGCCGGGTCGGCTCCATGTCGACCACCCGGGTCATCGCGTATTCCAGGCCAGCACGTGCGGCCTGATCGGCGACCACGCCCTGGCTGAGGGTGCGTCCCTGCAGGAATTCGACCCGCGCGGTCAGGGCGAAGGCGCCGACCACCGCGGTCAGCAGCGCGATCAGCCACAGCACCAGCAGCAGCGCGGCGCCGGAAGCGCGGCGGCTGCGACGGCGACAAGGGATGGCGGCGCTCACATCGGCACCTGCGAGAAACCGGCGTAGCCGGCGGCCTGCGGCAACGACACCACCAGTGGCGGCCAGCGGTCACCGCGATCGTCGACGATCTCGATCCGCACCTGCAGCGGCATGCGGTCGACCTGTTCCCAGCGGTCCTGCCACTCGCCGAGACGGTTCTGCTGGTCGAGCGCGCGATAGCTGAATTTCACCTCGCGCAGGCCGCCGGCGAGCAGTTCGGGCGGGCGCGGATCGCGTTCCTCGACCACCTTGTTGGCGACCACCACCGCGAACTGCGCCTGCAGACGCAGGCCGCCGCGGTCCTCGACCACATCGACGTCGTGCACGTGCGGGCCGCCGCGGCCCAGATAGGCCGGCAGATCGGCGACGAAGCGGATGCGGTCTGGTTCGCCGAGGAAACGCGCCGGAATGCCGGAGCGTTCATCGACGTCGTAGGCGATCGGCAGGGCCGAGGCGATGCGCCGGCGCAGGAAGCCTTCGACCGCGCGCATGCGCTCGTTGCGCGCGGCCTGGGTCTCGCCACGGGTGGCGGCGTTGGAGGCGGCGCGCAGGGTGGCGAAGGCCAGGGTCAGGGCCGCGGCCAGCAGCACGGTGGCGACCAGCATCTCGATCAGGGTGAAACCGGAGGCAGCCTTGCGCTTCACGGCACCACTCCGGCGGCGTTCGGGTCGTTGGGCGTGATCAGGCGCAGGGTCTGCACGCGCAGCGTCTGCCGCGGCCCGCCCTCGCTCCAGCGCAGGATCAGCTCCAGTTCCATCATCTGCGGCGCGCCGATGATCTGCCCGGCCGCCGGCGGTGCGCCGGGATCGCGCCACGGGCGCACTTCCATTTCCCAGCGGTAGCGGCCGTTCTCGAGGCGGCCGTCGCGACGGCCCGGCTCCAGCACTTCGCCGATGCCGGTCTGGTCCAGCAGCGACTGCGCATGCAGCGCTGCGCGGCCGTATTCGCCGGC
>JBIJAD010000378.1:0-3859 GCA_044345955.1 Lysobacteraceae bacterium | reverse complement strand
ACCTGGCGGGTGGCGTTGGTCATCGCGCCGAGCAGCAGCGCCATGGCGAAGGCCAGCAGCGCGAACGCGACCACGACCTCGATCAGGGTGTAGCCGCGCTGCGCGGCGCGGCTCATCGCGACACCTCGCCGCGATGGAGGCCGACTTCGCCGGTAAGCCAGGCGACATCCACGTTCCAGGCGGCGTCGCCGCGGCGCAACTGGATGCGGCCGCCGGTGGAGGCGCCGTCCTCGAAGAACAGGATCACGCCCTCGCCTTCCCGGCGCTGCACCTGGCGCACGCCGGTGAAGACGACGGTGAAAGCCTCGGGCAATTCGCCCTTGCGATCGCGGGCGCCGGTCCAGGTGCGCGCGTCGGGCACGATCGCGAAACGCTGCACGGTGCCGGTGGCGATCGCCTGGGCGCGGGCGAAGCGCAGTTCGGCGACCAGTTCCTTGGCCGCGCCGCGCATGCGCAGACCGTCGAAGCCGCCGCGCATCGCGCCGAAGATCAGCGCGCTGAGCGCGGCGATGAGCAGGACCACGACCAGCAGTTCGACCAGCGAGAAGCCGTGCGCGGAACGCAGGCGGGGCGCGCGACGCCGGGCGCGGACACGGGAGATCATGGCGGGCGTCGCTCGCGGACCGGTCAGAGCTTGAACATCACGGCCGGGACATCACGCATCGGACATCACGGTTTGAACCGGATGTCGGCGTCGGTGCTGCTGCCGCCGGGCTTGCCGTCCTTGCCGTAGCTGAGCAGATCGAACGCGCCGTCCTCGCCGGGCACGGTGTACTGCAGATCCTTGCCGAAAGCGTCCTTGAAGTCGGCCGCGCTGCCGTAGGGGCCGAGCCAGCCGTCGAGCCGCGGGTCCTCGACCAGATCCTTCAGTTCGCGCGGGTATTCGCCGACATCGGAGTTGTACTGCTCGATGTTGTTGGCGACCTTCTGCACCAGCGCTTCGGTCAGACGGAAGTCGGCCTTGGCCTTGTTGCTGAAGACCTGATTGCCGACCAGGCCGATCACTGCGCCGATCAGCACGATCACGATGATGATCTCGATCAGGGTCATGCCGGCCTGGGCACGGCGCGGTGCGGGACGGCGGAAGGGGCGGGTTGTGCGCATGTCGGTCGGTCCGTGGGTTCGTGTCGGGGAAATCGTCTGCGGGAAAGCGGAATCGGTCGCGAAGTCGGGATCACAGCGAACCGCTGATCTGATACATCGGCAGCAGCACGGCCATGATCACGAAGCCGATCACGATCGCCAGCAGCACGGTGATCGCCGGGACCAGCGCCGCGAGCATCCGGTCCAGCGCCAGTGCGGTCTCTGCCTCGAAGGTGTCGGCGGTCTTCAGCAGCATCGTATCCAGCGCGCCCGACTCCTCGCCGACCTGGATCATCTGCAGCGCCAGGCGCGGGAACTTGCGTCCCTTGCCCAGCGCTGCGGAAAGGCCGACACCGTTCTTGACGTCGCCCGCGGCGGATTCGACATCGGCGATGAGCGCCTGGTTCCCGAGAATCCGTCCGCCGATGCCCAGCGCGGTCAGCAGCGGCACGCCGTTGCGCAGCAGGGTGCCGACGGTGCGCGCCAGACGCGCGGTCTCCATCTTGGCCACGATCGGTCCGGCCAGGCGCTGGCGCAGCAGCCATTCGTCGAAGCGCGCGCGGAACGCCGGTTCGCGCCATTTGCGCGCGAACAGCCACAGCGCCAGCGCCGGCATCGCCACCAGCAGCCACCACCAGTCGCCCACCAGGGTGCCCAACGACAGCACCGCGCGCGAGAACAGCGGCAATTCGGTGTCGAGATTCTCGTACATCGCCGAGAACTGCGGCACCACGTAGCCGAGCAGGAACAGCAGCGAGAAGCCGACCATGGTCAGCAGGATCGCCGGATAGATCAAGGCGTTGATCACCCGCCCGCGCAGCGCGCGGCTGCGTTCGAGGTAATCGGCAAGACGCTGCAGGGTGTCGTGGAGGCTGCCGCCGGCCTCGCCGGCGCGGATCATGTTCACGTACAGGCGCGAGAACGCGCCGTGCTGGCGCTCGAGCGCCACCGACAGCGACGTGCCGCCGCGGACCGCGTCGCGGATGTCGGAAATGGTGCGGCGTGCGACTTCGTCCTCGGGCAGTTCCAGCAGGATCGACAGCGCGCGGTCCAGCGGCTGGCCGGCGCCGAGCAGGGTCGCCAATTGCTGGGTGAACTGGACCAGACGCGCGCCGGCGAAGGGTTTGGGCCGGAACAGGCCGCGCCAGGACAATCCGCTGCCGGCCGATGCCGGCACCGCCTCCATCGGCAGATGGCCCTGCTCCTGCAGGCGCAGGACCACTTCCGCGTCGGTGGCGGCCTCCATCTGGCCCTCGAGCACCTCGCCGCGGTTGTTCAGGGCTTTGTAGCGGTAGAGGGGCATGGTCGGTGTCGACGGAATGGGCGGTAGGGAGCGTCCGGGCGGCCCCGGTCAGGGCTGGCAGGATATCGGCCGGTGCCGGGGAATGGGAGCCCGGCGACCGCGGAAAGGTTCCCCGACCGGCACGATCCGGGTGGACTCAGCGCGCGGGTGCGGCCGGCGGCGCGGCGGCCGGTGCGGTGGGAGGCGTGGCGGCCGGCGCGGCGGTCGTTGCCGGCGGCAGCGGCGCGGCGGGCGCCGAGCGCAGCACATCGCCCTCGATCACGCGCAGCAGCGCGGCCAGCTCGGCGCGGTGCTCGGGCTTCTCGTTCTCCTGCAGCAGAAAGCGCTGATAGTCGTCGTCCTGGCAGTTCAGCGTGGTCATGCAGATGGTGTTGAGCACCCGCGAACCGCGCGCGCAGTCGTATCCGGCGCGGCAGGCGGCGATCATCCATGCGGCCTGCGCGCGCTGGCCCTTGAACGCCGCCGCCTGCGCTTCCACCGGCCAGGGGCTGGTCGCCCGCGCCAGCAGCAGGCCCATTTCGAAGATCGCGTCCGGGTCCCCGGATGCGCGCAGGCGTTCGACGAAGTACTCCAGTTGGCCTTCCTTCAGCGCCGGGGTGTTGCGCGCGATCCAGCGCATCTCGGAGGCCAGGTCACCGGCCTTGGCGCTGCGGTGCAGCCAGTAGCGGGCAGCATCCGGATTGCGGCGGAGGTCGGCATCGGCCTGCACGCAGTAGCGTTTGAAGTCGCGATAGATGCCGGAGACGGTCGGCTTCGAACGCGGATCGGCCTCGCTGAGGCTGCCCAGCAGGCGCAGGGCCATGCTCAGCTCCCCGGAATAGGCGCGGCACTCCTCGTACAGCTCGGACAGGCGGCGCTGGGCCACGGGGTCGTCGTCGATCGCCGCCTGCCGGATCTCGATGTAGCTGGCCTCGCGCCACAACCGGCTGCGATGGGCGATGCCGGCGCGGATGCGCTCGGCGCGCGCCTGTGCGCTTTCGTTCGGATCCGCCCCGGCTTCGGCCGCAACGACCGGCGCGCGATCGTCGCGCCCCAGCATCCACCAGGCACCGGCCGCGACCGCAGCGACGAGCACCGCGGCGCCCGCGGCGATGAGCACTCCCTTTCTCATGTCCGTCCCCTCATGCCCATCCCCTCATGCCCCGGAACCCTTGCCGTTGCCCCATGTCGCCGCGACGCCGAATCGACGTTTCAAGTCAGGCGTCCTCGGTCACCCGCAGCACTTCCTCGATCGTGGTGACGCCGGCCAGCGCCTTGGCGATGCCGTCCTCGTACATCGTGCGCATGCCGGCCTGGCGCGCGAGCTGCTCCAGCTCGCCCATGCCGGCGTGGCGCATCACCGCGCGCCGGATCTCGTCGTTCATCACCAGGAATTCCATGATCGTGGTGCGGCCGAGATAACCCGTGGGCGCGATCGCCGAACCGCGCGGACGGAACAGGTGGATCGTGCCCTGCGGCTGCCAGCGGCGCAGG
>JBIJAD010000300.1:0-5056 GCA_044345955.1 Lysobacteraceae bacterium | reverse complement strand
CGGGAGCGGTCAGCCGGCGGTGGTCGCCGCCGGCTCGGCCTTGACGCCGCGCTTGGCGAAGCGACCCGACAGGTCCCGACGCAGACTTTCGAGGCCCTGGTTGCAGCCGGCGACCCTGAGCAGGGCGTAGCCTTCCAGCGCGAACGACATCACGTCGCTGCCGAGGGCTTCCTCGGTGTCCTGCGCCCGCTCGGCCAGCCGCTGCAGGCGGGCAAGACGGGGACGCAGCGCGTCGAGGGTCGCCAGGTCGGCCTGGGCCTCTTCGAGATCCAGCACGGCCGGGATGACCTGCGTGTTCTGCGCCAGCACGTTGAGCGTCTGGCGGCAGAAGGCTTCCGACTTCGGCCCCATGCGCACCAGACCGCGACGCTGATCGGGGTTGAGGGCCGTCAGGCCCGTGAGCGCATTCTCCAGTGCGGACAGGCCGGCATCGATCTCGGCCAACTGCGCTTGCGTGAACTGCAAAGACAACAAGTTCTGACTCATAAATACATCCATTTACAGTGGAACGCGCCAAGATCGGCGCGGGCGCATTCTCTACATCAATGCGCAAAACGCAAACATCTGCAGCGGAGAATCGGCGTATCCGCTGTAACCTTATGGATTCGCGGATGGCTCTGTCTCCCTGCAGGTCACTTGAGCGTAACGTGTACCTGCAGATCGCACACCATCGGCGTGCATAGTGCTATGCCGCCATCGCACGCCGAAACCGGAGTTCCGGCGTGCGAATACTTGCGGCACTACTGAATCAAGGCACCACGGTGCAGCACGGCTGCTGGGAAGGCACGGAAATCACGCTCGGCAGCGCCTGTTGGGCGAAGCTCTTGGTCGTGACCGTGGCCCCGAAGGTGGCGCTGGCGATGGGCAGGGTGTTGGCCAGCGGGTTCCAGTTGACCGAACACACGGTCTTGAACGCGCTGACGTCGCCGCGATAGGTCAGGGCGTGCAGCGGGTCGCCGTTGGCGAACCAGTCTGTGGAGGTGGAGCCGGCGAAGTACGCGCCGTTGTTCGCCGCCGCGAGCGTGAACGCTTTTTCGGCGAGCGCGCCCTGGGTGCCGTAGCGCTGACCGATGACCGGGGCGCCGGTGGGCAGCACGTAGGGCAGCAGCGACTGCGGATGCGCCAGATGCGTGAAGGCGTCCTGGCTGTTGGCGAGGCCGCCGAACGGGCCATTGACCTCGCCGGCGATCATCATCACGCCCGCGGGCGCGCCGCCGTAGGTCGTGGTCCCGGTCAGGTCGGTCGCCCAGCCGATCTGGCGGTCCGTGCTGGTGCCCCAGACCGTATGCACGCGCAGCAGGCAGTTGGGCACGAAGCGCGAGAGATAGACCTGCGGCGCCGCGGTACTGGAGGCCGCGGTTTCGCCGACCACGAGCACTTCCGGCGAACCGGTGCTGGTGCGCGAGCCGACGACATCGTGATACTGCGCGATGCCGATGCCGCGGGTGCGCGCGGTGCAGACCACCGCGCCGGTGTTGCCGTTGACCTGCAGCACCGCGGCTTCGCTGCCGATGCGGCCGACCGCGACCAGGTCGCCGGTGAGACTGGGCGCCACCGGCGCCAGCTCGGCGATCGCCTGCAGCTCGAAATCGCCGCTGAGCGAATTCTGGTAGTCGCGCGCCCAGATCAGGGTGCCGTTGGAACGGGTACGCACGATCCGCGCGCGATGGACCGCGGGCGTGGTCGGGGTGGCGGCGCGGAAATACTTGCCCAGCGCGACCAGATCGCCCGCCGAGGTGGAGAACGCGGCATCGCCGGAGCCGGCCTGCAGGATGTCGAAGCCGGTGTTGAAGTCGGTGGTATCGCCGTAGGAGAAGCGCCACTGCGGCGCGCCGTTGCAGCCGATCTTGGTGATGACGAACTGCGAGGTCGGGCTGGTGGTACTGGTGGGATCGATGCTGCCGACCATCGCGAAGCCGGTACCGTCGCGCAGCTCGACCACCTGCGCGGCGCGTTCGGGACGCCCGGAGGTGTCGTACTGGAAGCGGAAGATCAGACCCGAGGACACGTTGAGACGCTCGGCCAGCATGTTGGTGTTGGCGCCGGCGGGGGTCGCGGTGCCGACGCTGATCGAGCCGCCGGGGCTGGCGCAGGCGCGGACTTCCTTGGTGCCGCGATGGACTTCGCGGTGGGTGACTAGGCCCGAGGTCATCTCCCAGTTGGAGGCCATGGCCGCGGCGGGCGCGAGGCCCAGGCAGGCCAGCGCCAATGCGGTTCTTGCGTATGCGTTCATGCGTTTCGTCCTTTCGGTGATGGAGTCCATGGAGACGGCCCATGGCGCGCTTCCATGCGCATCCGTCGCGCCGCGTTCGCGCGCGACGGCCTCGACGCACGACCGGACCGGATCCGCACGGGATCCGATCCGGCCTTCGGAAGCGGCGTCCGGATGCCGCCTGGCGAGTCGACGACCGCCAACGGACTCAACGCACCGATCCGCACGATCCGGACAGCGGCGACGATGAACGGTCGCGTTCATGCCGGCACCGTGATCGCAGTCACGTCAAACGGACAGCCGCGGTTCAAGCGGCGCGGCGTTTCAAGACTGTGCGACGCTCGCACTCAGCACAATCGACTGTCCTTGCTGCCGCGACGGTTGCAGCCGCTGAACGCGGCGTCCTCGCGGTCGTGCGTCTCCTGGCACTGCACGCACAGGCGCACGCCGGGCACGGCCTTGCGCCGGGCTTCGGGAATCGGCGCCTCGCAGTCCTCGCAGTGGCTCAGGCCCGGGCCCTGCGGCAGACGGCTGCGCGCGCGGCGGATGCCGTCCAGAGAGCCTGCTCAAGGTCTCCGCATGCATCGCGTTGCGCCGCAGCGGCTCGCCAGGGTTCGTGCGTCGCGCAGCGCCAGACTGGTGGTCTGGTCAAGCGGCGCGCGGGCGCTGGCGGGCCGCTGCGGCGCAACCCGAAGGGCTGAGCCTGCGGGCGCACGGCGGGTGCGGTCGCCACGGCCGGCCAGCCCCGGGGCAAACCACGGGCGTATGATCTTGCCGAGGCCGATTTCCGCGGAGGCCGGACATGCGCCGGACGCCATCGATCGTCGCACCGCGCATGCGGCCCGACCGCCGCGCCAGTCTCGCTGCGTCGTGCGCAGGCGCCCGGTTCATCGGCCTGTTCAGCCTGTTCAGCCTCTTCGCCATCCTTCCGTGTCTGCCTGCGATCGCGGCGCCGTCGACGGCGCAGGCCGCCGCCGCATCGCCCACGGAAAACATTGCCGCAATCGACGACCCCGAGCATGCGCTGGCGCTGCCTGCCGAGTTGCGCGCACGGCTGCAGAGCGAGGTGCTGGCCGGGGCGACCTCGCCCGGCCGGCGTTTCGAGGCCCTGGTGCGTTTCGTGCATGCGCCCGAGGGCCTGGGTCTGCGCTACGACAACGAGGCCACGCGGTCGGTGGCGGAAGCCTACGCGGCGCGGCGCGCGAACTGCGTGAGCTTCACCCTGCTGTTCCTGGCGCTGGCGCGCGAGGCCGGACTGGATGTGCGGCCTCAGCGGATCCGCCGGATCCTGTCGTGGCGGCAGGAAGCGGGCACGCTGTATCTCAACAGCCATGTCTTCGCTCATGTGCGGATCGGCGTGCGCGAATACGCGGTGGATTTCACGACCGAGCCTGTCGTTGCGCGCGACCCGCCGGAAGCGATCGATACGCGACAACTGCTCGGGCATTACTACAACAACCGCGCGATGGAAGCGCTGGCGCGGCAGGACGGCGACACGGCGGAACGGCTGCTGCGGATCGCGCTGCGCCTGGATCCGGCGTTCGCACCGCACTGGAGCAACGCCGGCGTGGTCCGGCACCGCGCGGGCGACCCCGCCGGTGCCGCCCGCGCCTACGCCGAGGCGCTGGCGCGCGACCCGGAGGAAACCGGCGCGCTGTTCAACAGCATCGGTCTGGCCCGTCGCGAAGGCGACGCGCGCCGTTCCGACGCCTTCGAGCGCCGGCTCGCGCGGGTGCAGGCCAAGGACCCGTTCCATCATTTCCTGCGCGGCCGCGCGCTGATGGACGAAGGCCGCGCGGGCGAGGCGATCGCGCACTACCGGCAGGCGATCCGGCTGCATCGCGGCGAACCGCGTTTCCATGCCGCATTGGCCGAGGCCGCAGTCGCCGCCGGCGATCTGCGCGGCGCGGACCGCGCGCTGGAACGGGCGATCGCGCTCAGCGACGGCGATGCGCGCGCACTGCTGCAGCGCACGCGCGAAGCCCTGCGCGAACGCACGCAGCTCCCCGCCCGACCGGCCGCAGGCCCGGGTTTGCTACCCTGAACGGATGCCCGAAATCCCGCCCGACCGCCCCCGCGATCCCGCGCAGGCCACCGCACGCGTCACCCGCCGACTCGATGCCGCCGTACCCGCGGACATCGCCGAAGCGGTGCGCCTGCTGCGCGCGGGCCGGCTGGTCGCGGTGCCGACCGAGACCGTGTACGGACTGGCCGCCGACGCCGCGCAGCCGCAGGCGGTGCGCGCGATCTTCGCCGCCAAGCAGCGGCCGGCGAACCATCCGCTGATCGTGCACATCGCCGGTGCGACGCAGCTCGAACGCTGGGCGCGCGACATCCCCGATGCGGCGCGCCGGCTGGCCGAGGTCTTCTGGCCCGGGCCGCTGACCCTGCTGCTGCACAAGGCGCCGGCGGTGCCCACCGAGGTCACCGGCAACCGCGACACCATCGGCCTGCGCGTGCCCGATCATCCGGTGCTGCTGCGGATCCTGCACACCCTCGACGGCGGCCTCGCTGCGCCCTCGGCCAACCCGTACAAGCGGCTGAGCCCGACCAGCGCCGAGCAGGTGCTGTCCGGCCTCGACGGCCGCATCGACGCGGTGCTCGACGGCGGCCCCTGCACGGTCGGCGTGGAATCGACCATCGTCGATCTCACCGGCGCGCGTCCGCGGATCCTGCGCGCGGGGCCGATCACGCGCATGCAACTCGAACAGGTCCTCGGCTGCGAAGTCGAATTCCCCGAACAGCACGATGCCGCGGTGCCGGGGAATGTGTCCGTGCACTATCAACCGCTGACCCCGCTGTATCTGTTCGAGAGCGAGGCACTGGCGGCGCGCCTGCGCGGCA
>JBIJAD010000034.1:0-18255 GCA_044345955.1 Lysobacteraceae bacterium | reverse complement strand
GGGCAGGGTCAGGAACAAACCTGTGGCGAGGGCGAGGCATTGAATCAGGCGAGCTAAGCAGAACATATCGATAGTCATGACTCATATGTAGCGAAATTGATACTAGCGATCATCGATGGCGAGGAGTGCCATATGTCATGCCCCATTCCGAGCTCCGTAGCCCCGTAGGGCGGGTCTTGACCCGCCACGAACGAAGATCGGAGTGCGGTGAACGCAACGCCGAGCCGTACTTGACGCGAGCATTCCGTACCTCCCGCGCCTCGTCTTAGGAATGCCGCGGCCGCGGCAGAATCGACGAAAGCGTTGGAAGACGGGCCTCCCACGGGGGGCTGCGCTCGGAGTGCGGTGCGATCGGATGCGTCGCAATGGCGGAGTTGCGCTGCGCTGACTCCGCCCTACGCCCGCGGCTGCGGTTTGCGTTGTTCGCGGGCGGTGCGGTGGGCGGTTTCGGCGAGGACCTTGAACTGGCGTTCGCGTTTGAGCCACAGCTCGTGGCCGTCGGGGGCGTCGTGGGCGCCGGCGATGTCTTCTTCGAGGTCGGTTTTCGGGATCTGGCCGAAGGCGATGCGCATCGGCGCGGCCTTGCTGGCGAGGGCATTCTGCATCGCGCCGAAGTACAGGGCGTTGTTGCCGTAGCGGCGGTTGACCGCGTCGAGCACCGCGCTCATGTCGCGGCTGCGGCGGCGTTCGGGAATCAGTTCGCCGCTGACCGCGCCGCGGTGTTCGAGCCCGACCAACGTCACCGAGACCGACAGCGGCGGGTGGCGGCGCGGGTTCCAGCGGCCGCGGGCGAGGGCGCGTTCCAGCGGCACGAGCGCATCGGCCAGCAGCTTCAGGAAGGTCGGGGTGTCGTCGAGCGGAGCGAAGGACAGGTCGCGTTCGAAGCGTTTGTCGAGGCCGACGAAGCGCATGCGGATGGCGAGGCCGCCGGCGAGGAATTCCTCGTTGCGCAGGCGCATCGCCGCTTTCGCCAGCAGTTTGAACAGCACCGAACGCGCGCCGTCGTAGTCGCGCAGTTCGGGGCCGAGCACGTGCGAATGCCCGACCGAGCCGCGTTCGCTTTTCCGTTCCGGCAGTTCGAAACCGCGCAGTTGCAGCCAGTAGCGTTCGCCTTCGATGCTGCCCCAGGCCGCGCGCAGGTGTTCGCGCGAGGCCGCGCACAACTGCGCCGCGGTGCGGATGCCGGCGCGCTGCAGGCGTTTTTCCATCGACGGGCCGATGCCGCAGAAATCGCGCAGTTCCAGCGTGTGCAGCTTCTCCGGCAGGTCGGTCGACTCCAGTACGACCAGGCCGTCGGGTTTCTGCATGTCGGACGCGGTCTTGGCGAGGAACTTGTTGGGCGCGATCCCGATCGAACAGCCGATCGCGTCGAAGCCGCGTTCGCGGAAGGTGCGTTTGATCGTCTCCGCGATCGCGATGGCGTTTTCACGTCGTCTTTCGCGGCCGATCAGCCAGCACGGCACTTCGTCGATGGACTCGGGCTTGCCGTGCGGGATGCAGTCCTGGATCGCGTCCATCAGCGTGTGATGCACTTCGACGTAGCGTGCGGGGCGCGCCTGCAGCAGGACGATGTCCGGGCATTTCTCGCGCGCTTCCCACACCGGGGTGCCGGTCTTCACGCCGAAGGCCTTGGCCTCGCCACTGGCGGCGATGCAGCAGGTGGTGTCGGCCATCACCGGCACCACGCCGACCGGGCGCCCGCGCAGACGCGGGTCGTCCTGCTGCTCGACCGAGGCGAAGTAGGAATTGAAGTCGACGAACAGGCAGCGCAGGGTCATGGGGCGGTCGCAGAGAGTCGAAGCGGGTCTGCGGCACGTCCGCCCCAACGGGCGTGCGGGTGGTTCAGTCATGCGCCCGGTCGCCGGACCGGGAGGCGGAATTATGGCACCGCCTGCGGCCGATCGGGCCGACCCATGTCGCAGCCTTTCCCGGCGGCGTCGGCAGACGGTTTTCGACGGCCTGTCAGGGCAGCGGCGTGGGCTCGCTGAAGCGGAGGACGCCGCCGGGACCGGACATCCGGAACGGGACCGATTCCAGGCGCATGCCGCGGTTGACCTGCACCGCGAAGTGCAGGTGCGGGCCGGTGGTGAAACCGGTGTCGCCGGAGCGGCCGATGACCTCGCCGCGGCGCACGCGCTGCCCGGGGCGTACCAGCACCCCGCCGGTGTCCAGATGCGCGTACAGCGCCATGCTGCCGTCCTCGTGCACGATGCGGACGAAATTCGCGCGAACGATGTCCTCGCCGTCGCGGCCGCCGCCGGCATGGCCGGCCTCGGTTTCCATCACGATCCCGGCCCGCGCCGCGACCACCGGGGTGCCGATGTCGGCGGCGAAATCCACGCCGTAGCGGTTTTCGGCATTGCCGTGGCTGTAACCGCCGCCCCAGCCCTGTTCGACCCGCAGCGGCGCGTCGGGCAAGGGATAGGTGTAATCGGCGTCCTGCGGCTGCGCGCCGGGGTCGCCGCGCATCACGTCGAGCTGGAAACGCGCGGTGGTGGTGCCGGGCAGCCGGGTCAGCAGACGTCGGCCGTAGCCGGGGATCACGCCCGCCACCGGCAGCGCCGGTTGGGCCCCGGCGACCGCGTGATCCAGCGGCGAGAACTGCACCTCGATCGGCCCGGCCAGCAGATTGTCGGCCCAGGCCTCGATCCGGTCCCCGCGATGCTCGAACCGCAGCCGCGCGGCTTCGGTGCCGGTGGTCGCCGGCTCGCTGCGCGTCTCCGCCGGTGGCGCCGCGACCGCCGCCGGCGCCGGGCGTTCGATCCGGCCGTCGCGCCAGCGGAAGAAGTCGGTCGCCAGCGCCGCGCCGGCGCAGGCGCCGACCACGATCGCCAGCAGCAGCGCCGGACGCACGGGACTCACCGGCAGGCGCGGTCCAGCCGCAGCGCGGCGGCGATGTCGCGCAGGTCGAAGGCGGCGACCGACTTGTCGTCGTGCACCGCGAACAGTGCGCCACCGGGGAAGCGCCGGGTGGGTGCGGTGCGCAGGGCGATGCCGTCGGTGGCGGCCACCGTGCCGCCGGTGAAACTGCCGACCCGCGCCAGAGTCTGGCGGTCGAAGAAATGGAACACGGTCAGCGGCGAGAGCTGGTCCACCGCGACCCAGTAGCCGCGATCGCGGTGGCAGGACCACAGGGCCACGCCCTCGGCCTCGAAGGCGAAGACGTCCTCCGGGATGTAGCGGCCGGTCGCACGGCCGGCGAAGGTGTATTCGCGCAGGGTCGAATGCGGTTGGTATTCGTCGGCGATCAGCAGCCGGTCGTGGGCCGGATCGCCGGCGATCGATTCCACGATGCGCAGCGCGTTGACGTCGTCGGTGGCGCCGAAACTGCCCAGCGATTCGGCGCTGACCGTGCCGTCGTGGCCGAACGCGAGCCGGTAACGACGCACGCGCTGGCTCATTTCCGCAAGCGCAGGCAGCACGTCGAACCGCTCGCCGTACATGAAACTGTCGGTGACGAAGGCCTCGACGCCGTCGGCCAGCGGGTTCAGCCACAGGCCGTAGGGCGCACGCAGGGTGCCGTTGCCGAAACTGCCCAACGGGCGGAAGTCCGGCAGGGCGAAGGCCTGGACCCGGCGGTTGTCGCGCTCGGCCACGAACAGCCGGTCACCGAACACCGCGATGCCGTTGGGCCGCTTGAACTGCCCGGGCGCCTCGCCCTTGCCGCCGACTTCGCGCAGACGCTGCCCGGTGTCGGCATCGAAGACCACCAGGCGGTGGCTCGCCTTGGCGGTGGCGATCAGCCAGGTGCTGCCGTCGGGATGGCCCCAGGTGGCGAGCGAGTCGAGCTCCTCGCCGGGCTGGGGCGAGGAGACATAGCGCTCGGTCACGACCCGGGGCGGAGCGGCCTCTGCCTGCACGCCCGGGGCGGCGGGGTGGGCGGGAGCCGGTAGGAGGGCGGCGAGCGAGCAGGACAGAGCCAGGAGCAGGGCCGGCAGCGGCCCGGAGGACAGGATGCGCATACTCCGGAGTATCGCCCGAACCCGCCCCGGGAGGACAGGTCATGGTCGGTTCGGCCACTCATCGCTTCATCTGCATGAAGCGATTGACAACCGCCTGAAACCTGGTGCAAGCTGCGGTCATCCATCAAGACCGGCTGAGGGACAGGCCCGAAGACGCCGGGGCAACCTGATGGTGATGCACGGGCAGCGTGCGTCGCCGAGAAGGTGCCAACTCCTGCGGGGACCGAGCGTCCGCCGGAAGATGGTTGCGCGATACGGCAGCGTCAGGCCGCTCGCTCAGCGATGTTCGGTCTCCCGCGGGCTCGATGGCCCCCTTCGCTCCCGGAGACCGCCATGACCCTCGCCGCTCTCGCCCCGTCGTCCGCCGCCGTGCGCGCCGACGCCGTCCTCTACGACTGTCGACCCGCCGCCGATGCCGCGCCCGTCGCGCTGCGCGGCCGCACTCCGGTGCGCCTGCGCCTGCGCCATGCCGGCGAGCGCGACGTGGCGATCGCCTGGGAGCTGGTCGGCCCCGCCGACGCGCCGGTGGTGCTCGCCGCCGGCGGCATCTCCGCGCATCGTCATGTGCTCGCCAGCGAGGCCTTCCCCGAGCCGGGCTGGTGGCAGACCCAGAGCGGCGTGGGCCTCGACACCGCGAAGGTGCGGGTGCTGGCGATCGACTGGCTCGGCGCCGATGGCAATCTCGATGCGCCGATCGACAGTGCCGATCAGGCCGACGCGATCGCCGCGGTGCTCGATGCGCTGGGCATCGACGCGGTCGCGGCCTTCCTCGGCAGTTCCTACGGTGCGATGGTCGGGCTGCAGTTCGCCGCGCGGCATCCGCGCCGGATCGGGCGGCTGGTCGCGATCAGCGGCGCGCATCGCGCGCATCCCTACGCCAGCGCCTGGCGCGCGCTGCAGCGGCAAGCGGTGGCGCTGGGCCAATTGCAGTGCGACGAAGCGCAGGGCCTGGCGCTGGCGCGGCAACTGGCGATGCTGAGCTATCGCACGCCGACCGAATTCGCTGAGCGCTTCGACGCCGAACCGACCCTGGTCCATGGCCGTCTGCGCGTGGCCGCCGAGGACTATCTCGAACACTGCGCCGCGACCTGGGTCGCGCGCACCTCGCCGACCGCGTTCCTGCGCCTGTCCGAATCGATCGATCTGCATCGCGTGGACCCGCGCACGATCGCGGTGCCGACCACGGTGGTCGCGATCGCCGAGGACCGGCTGGTGCCGCTGGAGGATCTGTTCGCGTTGGCCGAGGCGCTGCCGCAGGGCGAGATCCGGGTGCTGCGTTCGAAATTCGGCCACGATGCCTTCCTGACCGAGACCCTGGAGATCGGCGCGATCCTCGGGCGCACGATCGACAGTGTCGTCGACGAATGCCAGGGAGGTGTCGCATGAGCGCGCCCCGCATTCCCCGGCCGCAGGCCGCGACCCGCGCGGTGCGCGCCGGGATCGATCGCGACACCGCGTTCGGTGCGGTCACGCCGCCGCTGGTGCTGTCGTCGAATTTCAGCTTCGCCGGCTTCGCCGAGAAGCGACAGTACGACTACACCCGCAGCGGCAATCCCACCCGCGATCTGCTGGCCGAGGCGCTGGCGTCGTTGGAAGGCGGCGCCGGCGCAGTGGTGACCTCGACCGGGATGTCCGCGATCACCCTGCTGCTCAACGCGCTGCTGGAACCGGGCGATACGCTGGTGGTGCCGCACGATGCCTACGGCGGCAGTTGGCGCTTGTTCAACGCGCTGGCGAAGAAGGGCGCGTTCGCGCTGCGCACGATCGATTTGACCGACCCGCGCGCGCTGGCCGAGGCGTTGGCGCTCGCACCGAAGCTGGTCTGGATCGAAACGCCGTCGAACCCGCTGCTGCGCATCACCGATCTGCGCTTCGTGATCGATGCCGCGCACGCCGCCGGCGCGACGACGGTGGTCGACAACACCTTCCTCTCGCCCGCGCTGCAGACGCCGATCGCCTTCGGCGCCGATTACGTGGTGCACTCCACCACCAAGTACATCAACGGCCACAGCGACGTGGTCGGCGGCGCGGTGGTGGCGAAGGACGCCGAAGCGCACACGCAACTGGTGTGGTGGGCGAACGCGCTGGGCCTGACCGGGGCGCCGTTCGACAGCTTCCTGACCCTGCGAGGTCTGCGCACGCTGGATGCGCGACTGCGCGTGCATCAGGAGAACACGCAGGCGCTGGTCGATCTGCTGCATGGTCACACCGCGGTGCGCGCGCTGCACTGGCCGGGCCTGGACACGCATCCGGGCCATGCCGTGGCCGCACGTCAGCAGAAAGGCTTCGGCGCGATGCTCAGCGTCGAGCTGGAGGGCGGCGAGGCTGCAGTGCGCGCCTTCGTCGACGGCCTGGAATACTTCACCCTCGCCGAATCGCTGGGTGGCGTCGAAAGCCTGATCGCGCATCCGGCGACCATGACCCATGCCGCGATGAGCGCCGAGGCGCGCGCTGCTGCCGGCATCGGCGACGGCCTGCTGCGGCTGTCGGTGGGTATCGAGCAGGCCGAGGATCTGCTTGCCGACATCGCTGCCGCGCTGGACCGCGCGTTGGCGGTCGCGGACGCCGGCGGCGCGCGAAGCGCTCGTCCTCAGCACGCGGCGCGGGCGCTGGTGCCGGCATGAGCGCGGCTGCGGTCGAGCCAGGGCCCGCGACGATCGCGTCGCGGCCTGCGCGGACGCCGGCGCCCGCGCGCGTGGCCCTGCTCGGGACCGGCACCGTCGGTCGTGCGGTGCTGACCCGGCTGGCCTCGTGGGAACAAGGCCCGTTCGGCGCGCGCCTGAATCCGGCGTACGTCGCCAATTCGCGTGCGCTGCTGCGGCGCGCGGCGGACGGCGTGTGGCAGCCGCTCGATGGCGCGCCGCCGGCGCTGGATGCGCTGCCGCGCACGTTCGGCGAGGGCGGCGTGCGGATCGTGATCGACGCGACCGCCAGCGACGCGGTCGCCGAGCGCCACGCCGACTGGCTGCTGTGCGGCATCCACGTGGTCACCGCCTGCAAACTCGGCCAGGGCACCGCGCTCGCACGCTGGCGCGCTATCCGCGCGGCGCAGCGCGCCGGCGATGCGCAGTACGGCGACAGCGCCACGGTCGGCGCCGGGCTGCCCCTGCTGCGCTCGATCCGCGCGCTGCAGGCCGGTGGCGACCGCATCCACGCGATCGCCGGTGTGCTCTCCGGCTCGCTGGCCTGGCTGTTCCATCACTACGACGGCCTGCGCCCGTTCTCCGGTTTCGTGCGCCAGGCGCGCGAGGCCGGCTACACCGAACCCGATCCGCGCGACGACCTCAGCGGCGAGGACGTGCGCCGCAAACTGCTGATCCTCGCGCGCGCCGCGGGCGTCGCGCTGGAGAGCAATGCGGTCGCGGTGCGGTCGCTGGTGCCGTCGGCGCTGGCGACGCTGCCGGCCGCGGCGGTGGATGCCGCGCTGCCCGCGCTCGACGCGCCGCTGCGCGAGCGTTACGCGGAGGCGTACAAACGCGGCGAGAAGCTGCGCTTCATCGCCCGCCTGCAGGACGGCCAGGCCAGCGTCGGGCTCGAATCGCTGCCGGTCGATCATCCGCTGGCCAGCGGCGCCGGCACCGACAACCGGGTCGCGATCTGGTCCGACCGCTACCGCGACCAACCGCTGTTGATCCAGGGCCCGGGCGCCGGCGCCGCAGTCACCGCGGCGGCGCTGCTGGACGATGCGCTGGAGATCGCCGCGCGCGCGATGCCGCGCTGAATCAGCCGTTGTCGAATCATGCGTTGTCGAATCCGGCGCTGCTGAATCCGGCTCTTCTGAATCCGGCTCTTTTGAATCCCGCTCTTTTGAATCCGGCGCTCACGCCGCCGCACTGCGCGGCGCGGCGAAATACGCGTCCATCGGCTCCGGCCGGTGCAGGTAGTAGCCCTGGGCATGATCGACGCCGAGCGCGCGCAGGGTCGACCATGCGGTTTCGTCCTCGACCTGCTCGGCGATCGTGCGCTTGCGCAGCACGTGCGCGACTTCGGTGATCGAACGCACCACTGCCGACGACAGTTCGGAGTCGCCGAGGTTGCGCACGAAACTGCCGTCGATCTTGAGGTAGTCCACGTCCAGCGAGCGCAGGTAATCGAACGAGCAGAAGCCGGTGCCGAAGTCGTCGAGCGCGAACGCGCAGCCCAGCGCGTGCAGTTCGGCGATCAGTTCGCCGGCGCGGGCCAGATCGCGCACCGCGCTGGTCTCGGTGATCTCGAAGCACAGCTTGCGCGCCGGCAGCGTGCTGCGGCGCACGCGCTCGCCCAGGAACGCGCGGAAGCCGTCGTCGACCAGCGAGGCGGCGGTGAGATTGATCGCGCACAGGCCGGTGCGTGCGGCCGCGTCCGGGTGCGACTCCAGCCAGCCCAGCGCCAGTTCGACCACGTGACGATCGAGCGCGACGCCGAGGTGGAAGCGTTCGGCGGCGGGGATGAACTGCGCCGGCGAGAGCGTCGGCCCGCCGCGCGATTCGCGCATCCGCAGCAGCACTTCGTAATGCAGGCCATCGGGATCGGTGCCCGCCAGCGGCGCGATCGACTGACAGTGCAGTTCGAACAGGCCGCGATCCAGCGCTTCGCGGATGCGCAGCGCCCAGCGCATGGTCTCGGTGCGCTCGTGCAACGCGTCGGGGCCTTCGCCGGCGAGGCAGACGCGGTTGCCGCCCTGTTCCTTGGCGGTGAGGCAGGCGGTGTCGGCCAGCGCGAGCGCATCGGCATAGCGGGTCTCGCCGCTGCGCAGGTGGGCCAGGCCGATGCTGGCGGTGGCGTTGAGCACCCGGCCGTGCCAACCGACGCGGTAATGCTCGATCGCCGCGCGGATGCGCTCGGCGTCGGCCTGCGCCTGCGCCGGTTCGCCCTCGATCAGCAGCGCGAACTCGTCGCCGCCGATGCGGAAAGCTTCGCCGTGCGGCGCGGCCTCGGCGCGCAGCAGCGAGCCGACGCCGTGCAGCAGCGCGTCCCCGGCGGCGTGGCTGGCGGTGTCGTTGACGATGCTCAGATGGTCCAGATCGAGATAGGCCAGACTCCACGGCCGCTGGCCGTGGGCCAGCGCGGCGCGCATCGCGCTCTCGAACGCGGCGCGGTTGGGCAGGCCGGTGGCCTCGTCCATGGTCGCGCGGCGCAGCGCACGCCGGTTGGCGGCGCGCTCCTGGGTGGTCACCGCCATCAGCATCTGCGGAATGATGGCGTAGACGCACATCGATCCGAGCAGGATCGCGGCATCGAGATGATCGCGCGGGGTCGGGAAGCCGGCGATGCCGAACCCGGCGAAGGCGGTCATCAGCAGCACCGCGCAGGCGGTGCCGGCGATCGTCCACAACGGTTCGAAGCGGACCGCCGACCACAGCAGCAGCGCGACCGGCAGCGCCATCAGCCCGTAGACGTAGGCGCTGTTGTTGTCGCCGACCAACTGGATCAGCAGCCAGACCAGGCCGGTGGTGAGCAGCCACACGCCCTTCTCGCGCGGCGAGGCATATTCGCCGACGTTGCGGCCATGCTGTGCGCGATGTCCCGCGGGCAGGGTCAGGTAGAGGATCAGCGGACCGAGGGCGACCATCGCCAGCAGATCGCCCATCGCCCATTTCGCGAACGCCGCCCAGAACGCCGCCTGCGGTGTCATGTCCGCCACGATCAGCCCGGCCGCGCCGAACAGCGCCGAGACCGCGACCATGACGATACCGCCGGCGAGCATGCCGAAGCCGTTGCGCAGGCTCATCCGCTCGTCGCCCTGGATCCAGCGCCGGCAGACCGCCCAGGCGGCGAGCATGCCGAGCACGTTGCTGGCCAGCGAAAACGGCAGGAAGGCGGGCGGCACCGGCGCCAGCAGCAGATGCAGGACGAGCAGCGGCACGATCGGCAGCAGCGCCCAGCGCGGGCCGTGACGCAGGACAAGCGCGAACCCGATACCGGCCGGCGGCCACAGCAGCGTGACCTCGCCGTGGCCGCTGACGAACGCGGTCGCGTACAGGGCGCCCAGCAGATACAGCAGCGAGTACAGGCCGAAACGCAACATCGGGTGGTCCCCATTCCTCCCGGTCGGTTTCCGAGTGTACGCCCGGCCGGGCGTCGCGCAACGGGCCGCCGCCGAGCGGTCGCCGCGAACCTGCAACGCGGCAGTCACCGGGCTGCCATGTGGGCCTCCAAGACTGCCGGCTTGCCCGTCCGCCACTTCGGAAACACATGACCAAGACTCCGCTCGCCCGCGCCATCGCCGGGCTCGTGCTCGTGTCCGCCGTTCCTCTCGCCATCGCCCAGACCCCCGCGCCCGCCGCCGACGATCCGGAGTCGCTCGACACCGTGATCGTCCGCGGCGAGCCGGTCTATCGCGACCGCGCCGAAGCGCCGGCGACCCTCACCTACGACCTCGAATACTTCCAGGCCTTCGAACCGTTGACCGTCGGCGACATGCTCAAGCGCGTGCCCAGCGTCGGCTTCCTGTCCGATGTGCTGGAGTACGACGGCGTGCGTCTGCGCGGCCTCGATCCGGGCTACACCCAGATCCTCATCAACGGCGAGCGCGTGCCGGGCGCAGGCGCCGACCGTTCGTTCTTCGTCGACCGCATCCCGGCCGAACTCGTCGAACGGATCGAGATCGTGCGCTCGTCCTCGGCCGACCGCAGCGGCGATGCGGTCGCCGGTTCGCTCAACATCGTGCTGCGCGACGGTCTGTCGCTGGACGGCGGCTATCTGCGGGTCGGCGCGCTGCACTACGCCGACGGCGAGATCGAGCCGCTGCTCGGCGCGGTCTGGGGCGGGCGTGCGCTCGGCGGCAATCTGCTGATCGGTGCCAATACCCAGGGCCGGCGCAGCCCCAAGGACAAGTTCAGCCGCCGCTTCGACGCGCCGGGTGGCAGTCTCGACAACATCGAAGATCAGACCGATGTGCGCAGCGGCGACGACCACGCCTTCAACGCCTCGTACAAGGCCGAGTTGGGTCCCGGCAAGCTCGACATCGACCTGTTCTACGTGCGTACCGACCGCCTGCAGGACGAGGATTCGATCGAATACCGTGCCGGCATCCGCGACAACGCCAATCTGCTGACCGTCAACGACAACGATCTGGATATCCGTACCGACAACTGGTCGTTCGGATTGGGCTACGCCTGGCCGATGGTCGGTGGCGAGACCCGGGTGAAGCTGGGCTGGTCGGGTTTCGAGGACGAACAGTTCGAGTTCGAGGACGAGTTCGAGTACCTGCGCGATGCCATTCCCTTTCCCGAGGACGATCGCTACACCGGCGACCGCATCTTCACCGAGATCGACGATCGCGAGCGCAGCCTGGACGTGCGCCATGTCCGCGACCTGGGCGAGGCCGCGAAGCTGCGCTTCGGCGTCGCCTGGACGCGCAAGGTGCGGGAAACGTCGATCCTCACCGATCGCAACCGCATCACCATCCCCAATGCGCCAGCGCCGCGGCCGACCATTCCCGGCGCGTTCGGGCCGTTCCTGCCGGTCGACGGTGGCCTCAACACCATCGAGGAGACCCGGATCGAACCGTTCGTGCGCTTCGACGGCGAAGTCGGTGCGCTGGAATGGGAAGCCGGCCTGCGTTACCAGCGCACCGAGACCGAGATCGACGACCGCACCGTGGACCCGGCCGAACGCCGCAGCGAAAGCCGTTACGGCGAACTGCTGCCGTCGGCGCATCTGCGCTGGAATCTGGACGATCGCCAGCGTCTGACCCTGTCGGTCGCGCGCACCATGCGCCGCCCGGGCTTCGATCGGCTGTCGCCGGCGCTGCTGACCGGCGAATTGGGCGAGAACGATCTGCTCGGCAATCCCGACCTGCGCCCGGAGACCGCCTGGGGCGTGGATCTGGGCTGGGAACGGCGTCTGGGCCGGCGCGGAGTGATCGGTCTCAATGCGTTCTATCGCGACGTGCGCGACCTGATCGAGATCGCCAACACCGGCGTCGAAGGCGACGAGGGTCCGGGCACGTTCGTGCTGCAGCCGCGCAACACCGGCGACGGCAAGGTCTGGGGCCTGGAGTTCGACCTGTCCACGCCGCTGTCGGCGATCGGGCTGGAACACACCGGCGTGTTCCTCAACTACTCCTGGCTCGACAGCGAGATCGAGGATTTCTTCGGAACGCGCCGCTTCAACGATCAGGCCCGGGACATCCTCAACGTCGGTTTCATCCAGTCGCTGCCGACGCCGGCGATGAGCTTCGGCATCACCTATCGCCGCCAGGGTGCGGCCTTCGGGCGGATCGTCGGCGAGGAAGTGCGGACCACTTACGGTGGCGATCTCGAAGCCTTCGTCGAGAAGCGCTTCGGCGAGCACTGGACGCTGCGTCTGACCGGTTCCAATCTGCTGGACGCATCGAAGGACGAGACCTTCGACAAGTTCAACACCATCGCCGACCAGTTCTCCCGCGATTACGACGAGTACGAGCTGGAACGGGAGACCGGCGGCCGGGTGTATCAGTTGGTGCTGCGCTACGAGTTCTGATGCGGGAACGCGGGGCAGGCGCGATCAGGGAGGATCGCGCCTGCCGCTGCGGGCCGTCCGGGCTCAGGGCAGATCGCGCCCGAACAGGCCGAGATACAGCGCGCGATAGATCACGGTGGAGTCGATGGTGCCTTCGATCTTCGCCGCGCCCGGGCCGATGCCGCGCGCCACGGTGCCGCCGGCGCCGTCCGAATCCGAGGCCCAGGTGATGTAGAACGGCTGGCGCACGCCGCGCGCGTCCGCGGCGCTGAGGAAGGGCTGGCCGCCGTCGCTGTCCAGCGGAGATCCCACCTTGGTGCGGCGCGGCAGCGGGCGCGGCAGGTCCTTCGGATCGTCCAGGTCGTCGCCGGTCGCGTTCATGCCGCCGTTGTCGGAATCGGAAGCGACCACCACGGTCAAGGCCGGGTCGTTGCGTGCTTCGATCAGCGCCAGCGCGATCGCGCGATCGGCGCCGGCGGCGGCTTCGAGGGTGGCCGGGGCGTTGTTGTCGCCGGAGAGATTGTCGGTCGCTTCTTCGTTGCCGACGATGAAATACCCGTTCGGCGCACCGCGGAACCGCGACAGGATGAAACCGAGCATCTCGTCGAAGCGCGGTGCCTGCGGCTGGAAGGCGGGCAGACGCTTGCGCGCCAGCCCGGCCTCGTCGGCTTCGTTGAAGGTGGCCTCGTGCGCAAACAAGCCGAGCACCCGGCCACTGTCCGCCGGCAGCGCCAGCAGTTCGTCGCGGGTGAAGACGACCGCGTAACCGGCGCGTTTGGCTTCCTCGACCAGATTGCGACCGTCGCCGCGTTGGCCCATGCCGTGGCGCCCGCGCACGCCGCGCGGCAGGAAGAAGGCTTCGCCGCCGCCGAGCGCGATGTCGGGGCGCGCCTCCAGGATCTGCGCGGCGATCGCGGCCTCGTCGTCGCGGTCGGCGATCGTCGCCAGGAACACGCCGGTGCCCGGTTCGGTCAGCGGCGCCGAATTCAGGATCGCGACCTTCTTGCCCGCCGCCTGCGCCTCGCGCATCAGACTCATGCGCTGGCCCGAGGCCGCCACCGGTACTTCGCCTTCCTCGACCCAACCGTAGCTGTCGAGCGCCGCACGCACGCCATAGGCATGGGTGGTGGCGCCGCCGTTGGAGGAGGCGTTGACGCTGTCGATCATCGGCCCGACGTAGATCGCCAGCCGCGGCAGTCGGTCCCAGGCGAGCCGGCCGTCGGGGCCGACCTGCTGCAGCCGCGTCGCCGCCCAGGTGTTCGCGCCCATGCCGTCGGGATGCAGGAAGATCGCGCTGCGGGGAGGTTCGCCGGCGATTGCGGCAGCGGACAGGCAGGCGAGGGCGAGGGCGAGGGCGGACACGAGAGGGCGGAACGGAAGCGGCATGGCGGAATTCCGATGCGAAACGGCCCAGCAGCATGGCCGTCGAAGATGACATGCGCGCGACGATACCGGGCCTTCGCCCATTCTCGCGCTATTCGGGACCTGCGGATCCGGCGACGTATCGCCTGCATCGTCCGGTCGCAGGCTGCGATCTTTGCGGCCCTGATCGATCGGTCCGATCAATGCGCCGGATCGCGTCCGAACAGACCGAGGTACAGCGCGCGGTAGATCGCGGTGGAATCGACGGTGCCCTCGATCCGCGCGGCGCCGGGGCCGGTGCCGCGCGCGACGGTCCCTCCGGCGCCGTCCGAGGCCGAGGCCCAGACGATCCGGAACGGCAGGCGCGCGCCGCGGGCGTCGGGTGCGGCGAGGAAGCGATGGCCCTCGGCGTCCGCGGCGGCGCGCAGGCGGGTGAACGGAGTGTCGGAACTGCCGATGACCTGCATTCCGCCGGCATCCGAATCGGAGGCGACGATCACGGTCAGCCCGGGGTCGGCATCGGCCGCGACGAGCGCGGTCGCGATCGCGCGATCGGCCCCGACCGCAGCCGCGAGCACGCCGGCCGCGTCGCGGGCGCCGGCGAGGTCGTCGGTGGCTTCTTCGTTGCCGACGATGAAATACCCTTGCGGCGCATCGCGCAGGCGCGCAAGCGCGAACGCCAGCATCTCGTCGATGCGCGGCGCCTGCGCGCGGAAGCGCGTCCGTGCGCCGGCATCGAACGTGGCGCCGTCGGCGAACAACCCGAGCACGCGCTTCGCGGTCGGCGGCAGCGCGGACAGTTCCTCGCGGGTGAACACCACGGCATAACCGGCTGCGCGCGCTTCGGCGATCAGATCGCGACGGTCGCGGCGCACGCCGGTGCCGTGTCGGCCGCGTACGCCTTCGGGCAGGAAGTAGCGCTCGCCGCCGCCGAGCGCGATATCGGGCGCGGCGGCGAGGATCTGCTCGGCGATCCGCTCGTGCAGTTCGTTGTCGGGCACCGAGGCCAGGAATGCGCCGCTGCCCGGTTCGGTCAGGCTCGAGGTGTTGAGGATCGCCACCGCCTTGCCAGCGGCCTGCGCCTCGCGCATCAGACTCATCGGTCTGCCGGACGCCGCTGTCGGCACTGCGCCGTCGATCATGCCGTAACTGCCGGCTCCGGCGCGCACGCCGTAGGCGTGGGTGGTCGCGCCGCCCTGCGAGGAGGCGTGCGCGCGATCGATCATCGGACCGACGTAGACCGCGACCCGCGGCAGACGATCCCAGGCCAGACGCCCGTCCGGGCCGACCGCGTACAGCCGGGTTGCGGCCCAGGTGTTGGCGCTCATGCCGTCGGGGTGGAGGAAGATCGCGCTGCGCGTCGTCGGGATCCGTATCGCCGTGGGCTCGGCTCGCGAGGGCGCAGGAGGTGTGGGCGCCTGCGCGAACGGCAATCCCGCCGCGACGATCGCGACGAGAGGCAGCGACAGGCAACAGACGAGCAGGGATCGCGGCATCCAGCGCTCCGGCAACGAGGTCGCCGGATCATGCGTGGCGAGGTGTTGGGGGATCGTAAAGCCGCGCGTCGCGTCCGCGGCGGTTCATGTTTCGTTGCGGCGCAGCTCGACGAGGTGTCCATCGTCGCCGCGTCTTGCCGCCGATCAGCACTCGATCACGTTCACGGCCAGCCCGCCGCGCGAGGTTTCCTTGTACTTGTCCTGCATGTCGCGGCCGGTGTCGCGCATGGTCCTGATGACCTTGTCGAGCGAGACCTTGTGTTTTCCGTCGCCGCGCAGGGCCATGCGCGATGCGTTGATGGCCTTCACCGCGCCCATCGCGTTGCGTTCGATGCACGGGATCTGCACCAGACCGCCGATCGGGTCGCAGGTCAGGCCGAGGTTGTGTTCCATGCCGATTTCGGCCGCGTTCTCGATCTGCCCGGGGCTGCCGCCGAGCGCGGCGGTGAGCCCGGCCGCGGCCATCGAGCAGGCGACGCCGACCTCTCCCTGGCAGCCGACCTCGGCACCGCTGATCGAGGCGTTTTCCTTGTAGAGGATGCCGATCGCGGCCGCGGTGAGCAGGAAGTCGAACACGCCCTGCTCGTTCGCGCCGGGGCAGAAGCGGTCGTAGTAGTGCAGCACCGACGGGATGATCCCGGCGGCGCCGTTGGTCGGCGCGGTGACCACGCGACCGCCGGCGGCGTTTTCCTCGTTGACCGCCAGCGCGTAGAGATTCACCCAGTCCAGCACGGTCAGCGGGTCGCGCATCGCCGCTTCCGGGCGCGAGGACAGTTCCGCATGCAGCGCCGGTGCGCGCCGCGTCACGTGCAGGCCGCCGGGCAGGGTGCCGGTCTGGCGGATGCCGCGCTGCACGCAGGCCTGCATCGCATCCCAGAGCTCACGCAGCCCTGCGCGGATCGCGTCGTCGTCGCGCCAGGCGCGTTCGTTGGCGAACATCAGCGCCGCGATCGTGCCGCCGCTGCGTTCGCACTGTTCGAGCAGTTCCGCGCCGCTGGAGAAGGGGTGCGGCAGCTCGGTGGTATCGGCGACGATCCGGTCTTCCGCGGCCTCGTCCTGATTGACCACGAAACCGCCGCCGACCGAGTAGTAATCGCGGCTGGCGATCTCGGCGCCGGCCGCGTCGTAGGCGCTGAAGCGCATGCCGTTGGTGTGGAACGGCAGTTTCTGGCGCTTGTTCATGATGAGGTCGCGCTTCTCCTCGAAACCGACCTCGTGCCGCCCGAGCAGACGGATGCGCTTCTCGCCGCGGATCCGCGACAGCGCGGCGGGGATCAGATCCGGATCGATCTCGTTCGGCCAGTGCCCTTCCAGGCCCATCAGCACCGCCTTGTCGGTGCCGTGGCCGCGACCGGTCAGCGCCAGCGAACCGAACACCTCTGCCCGCACCCGCGCGGTGCGCGCCAGAGTGCCGGGTTCCTCCAGCCAGCGCCGCACGAAACGACTGGCCGCGCGCATCGGCCCGACCGTATGCGAGGAACTGGGGCCGATGCCGATCTTGAACAGGTCGAAGGTGCTGACGGCCATGCGGCATGCCTCGTGCGTGGGAGTGCGGGCGCGACGCATCTGCAGTGCGCGTCCGCCGGAGCGGGGCACGTATTCTATGCCGCCCTGTTCCCGCACCTGCGACGGTGGCGTATGGATTCGACCGACTCCGGATTCGTCCTCTATCAGCGCGACGACTGCCATCTGTGCGACCTCGCCCTCGCGGTGCTCGCGGAGGCCCGTTTCCCGGCCTTTGACAGCGTGTTCATCGACGAGGATCCGGCGCTGGAAGCCAGATACGGACATCGCGTGCCCGTGCTGCGCCGCAGCGACGGCCGGGAACTGGAGTGGCCGTTCACCGTCGAGGCCGCGGTCGCGTTCGCACGACACAGCGATTGAACCCGCTTTCCGCATCGGACGGAATGCGCTTCAACCCGCTGCCGGCTCTTTTCTGTGTGAGGCCCGGCAGGGCCGACACGCTCCCTGAAGGCGCCTTCCCGCGCACGGGCCGACGAACGGTCTTGCCCTCGATTCGTGACCTGTTGCATGTTTTGCGACGGCGCCGGGACACAGTCGTGTCCGGGAAGGGATCAGGACGGAGGATCGATCGCATGCACGAGCCGCAGGGGGGCGCCGTCGGGCGCGGGGTCGACGGGATGGCGCGCGGTGGACGCTGGCACGGGGCGGTGGTGGCGTTCGTGGTGGCGGTGCTGGTGGGTCTGGGCCATCCGGGGAGCGTGCCGCGTGCGTGGGCGCAGTCGTCGCCTTCGCCGTTCGATCTGATCGGCGATCAGGCGGTGGTGAGTCTGAGCGGTTTTCTGCCGGCGCATGATGCGACGGTGGGCCGTCTGGCCGGCGAGACCGGGGTGTCGGGCGGTGCGGCGAGTGTGGAGATTCCGATCGTGGTGCCGCCGGGGCGTCGCGGGATGCAGCCGTCGCTGTCGCTGAACTACAGCAGCCGATCGGGCAACGGCATCGCCGGGATGGGCTGGTCGCTGTCGGGGCTGTCGTCGCTGCATCGCTGTCCGTGGACGCTGGCGCAGGACGGTCAGATCCGTGCGGTGCAACTGGATGCGCAGGACCGGCTGTGTCTGGACGGTCAGCGTCTGGTGGCGACGGCGGGCGGTTACGGTGCGTCGGGGACGACCTACGGCACCGAGCTGGAGTCATTCGTGCGGGTGACGCAGTTGGGCGGGGACCTGACGTCGACCGCGACCTACTTCAAGGTCGAGCGCAAGTCGGGCGAGATCGCGTGGTACGGCAACACGTCGACCGCGGCGTCGACGGCGCGGGTGATTCCGGGCGGCGCGAGCGTGCCGCTGACGTGGCTGCTGGCGCGGGTGGAGGACCGGGTCGGCAATGCGATGCATTACGCCTACGCGAGTCACGGCGATGGCGAGACGCTGGTGAGCGATATCCGCTACACCGGAACACTGACGACGGTGGGCGACCGCCGGGTGGCGTTCACGTATGAAGATCGTCCGAACACCGGGGGTGCGAACGACCGCAGTTCGTCGTATCTGGCG